>JASFZD010000132.1:0-6999 GCA_045046645.1 Sulfurimonas sp.
GAAGAAAAAGGTTATGGTTTTATTCAACAAGAAAATGGCGGAAGCGATGTATTTGTACATTTTCGTCAAGTTAACAATGCAGGACATGGTCGTGTTTCTTTAAACGAAGGTCAAAAAGTGACTTACGAAGTTGGCGAAGGTCAAAAAGGCCCACAAGCTGAGAACGTAACTCCACTTTAATCTTTACATAGACCCCTATTCTAGGGGTTTAATTCAACTTCTTCATTAAAAAAATCACAAATTATATATAATTTATTTTTAAACAACTAAAATTTATCTTTATCTATTTCAATTCCACCATCTTCAAGTGCATAAATCAGATCAGTCGTGCTTAATTTTTCAAAGTTAGATAACATTACTTTTTTAAGATATACTTTTTCGGCTTCTTCAGCGCGCATTAAACTCCCTGCAAAAACACCTTTTTTCTCAAGCACTAACATAGTGATATCTTTATCCATATTGACATAATCCATTAACTCTTTAATATCCGTCTCAAAAATAGAACTAAGCATAGAAAACATTCCAGCTAAATAGGCTTTATCTTTAAGGTCGTGATTTGCTTCTGCTTCCATTCTTTCCGCCCGTTTTATAGCTAAATCAAGTATAGTTTTAGATGCAGTATCCTTAGAAAGTTCAGAGTAAAGATAAACCATTAGCCATCGAAGTAGATTATCTCTTCCCATAAGAGTAATAACCTGTGTTAATGATTCTATCGGCACATCCATACTTTTATAGTTGTTAAAAAACTGAACAAGCTTAAAGGACAAATCAGCCTGTAGCTTTATAAAGGACTCGATCTCGTCTGTCGTTTTATTGTCTTTTATTATTTTAATCAGCTGCAAAATTACAAACTGATTAGGCTCTTTAGAATTAATAACTTCAATCACTTCTGGTTTATCTATATAATAGCCTTGAAAATAATCAAATCCCATCTCAAAATATCGATGCATATCTTTCTTGTTCTCAATGTTTTGCGCTAAAAGTTTAACCCTTGTGTCTTGAAATTTTTTCATCACCTTTTCAAGGTTAGAAGGTTCAGACAAAGCAATATCCATCTTTATAATGTCAATGTAGTTAAAAAGTCTACTAAACTTTTTAATCATTGTTGCACTTGAATCAAAATGCTCTAAAGAGAGTCTAAAACCTCTTTTTCTATACTGTACTATTTTTGAGATAACTTTTTCACTTAAATTTATATCTTCTAATATATTTAAAATAAACCTATCTTTATCTAAAACATCTAAGATTCCTTTTGATAGAACCTCTTCGTTAACATTGATAAACGCCAAAGCTTTTTTACCTAAAAGTTTGTTAAGTTCTGTGCTACTAATAGAACTCATAATAAGCTTTGAGGTGTCTCTCACATTACTAGATAGACTTTGAATTTCATCAGAATCATTTTTAAAAATCAGTTCATATGCATATGTATTATGCTTTCTATCTATCATTTTTTGTTTCGATATAAAAATACTATTCATCTTTTTTATCCATATTATTTAAAATTATCATACACTCATTGGCTATTTCTAACTCTTCATCTGTTTTGATAACAAGTGATTGAACATCTTTAAACATTTGAGCATTTAAAATTCTTTCTCTAATATACTCAGAGTTTTCACCAATACCACCACTAAAAACGATGGCATCAACACGCCCAAGAAGTGCCATATATGAGCCTATATATTTTTGGATTCTTCTTATCATCATATCAAGAGCAAGTTTTGCATACTCATCTTCTCGCGCTATAATACTTCTCACATCATTTTCATCACAGATACCTAAAAGACCAGATTGTTTGTTTAACAACTTGTCCACTTCATCAACACTTAACCCAAGTTCTCTTTGCATATACAAAACAATAGCGGGGTCAATATCTCCACTTCTACTGCCCATAACAAGCCCTTCTAAAGGTGTAAACCCCATAGAGGTATCGATGCTTTTTCCATTTTCTATGGCACAGACACTCGCTCCATTCCCCAAATGCAATGTTATCAAATTTACTTTGTTCACCTCTTTGTTAAGAGTAAACGCAGCCTGTTTCATGATATATGCGTGAGATGTTCCATGAAAACCATAGCGCCTTATATGATGTTGTTCATACATTTTCATGGGAAGTGCGTACATATATGCCTCTTTTGGCATACTCGAATGAAACGCAGTGTCAAATACAGCTATATTTGGCACTAAAGAGGCTTTTTCAATCGATACTTTTATCCCCTCTAAATTTGCAGGATTATGTAGTGGTGCGAGTGGGATAAGAGAATCAATTATTTTTATAACATTTTCGTCAATAAGCATTGCAGTCGTAAGCTTCTCTCCACCATGAACAACTCTATGCCCAATAGCATCAATCTTTGAAAAATCTATATTTATACTCTCTAATGCCTCATGATGTGTTTTTACTTCAGAGCCAACTTCTCCAATTTTTTCTACCAAAACAGAGTGCAGAACCTCTTTTGTTTGCATATCAAAAAGCTTAAACTTTAGAGAAGAGCTTCCTGCGTTTATGACAGCTATTTTCACTTATCTTGTCCTGCTTGAATCGCAGTAATAGCGATAGTATTAACAATATCTGAGACTAAACAACCACGACTTAAATCATTAACAGGCTTATTTAAACCTTGAAGTATTGGTCCAATAGCAATAGCTCCACTAGAACGCTGCACAGCTTTGTAAGTATTGTTTCCTGTGTTTAAATCTGGGAAAATCAAGACACTCGCCTCTCCAGCAACTTTAGAGTTAGGCAGTTTTGTTTTAGCCACACTTTTGTTTACAGCGGCATCATACTGCAAAGGTCCCTCGATTTCTAAAGTGGCATCTAGTGTTTTTGCAATTTTTGTTGCTTCTCTTACTTTATCAACATCCCTGCCTGTTCCGCTTCCTCCTGTTGAGTATGAGAGCATAGCAACTTTTGGTTCTATCCCAAACGCAGCAGCTGTTGAAGCAGAAGCAACAGCAATATCTGCAAGGGTTGGAGCATCAGGGTCTTGATTAACTGCACAATCACCATAGACTAAAACTTTCGTTTCCAAACACATAAAGAAGACACTTGATACTACGGCAACATTTGGTGTAGTTTTGATAATCTGTAAGGCTGGTCTTATAGTATCACCTGTTGCATGAATAGCTCCACTTACCATACCATCTGCAATTCCTAGTTGCACCATCATAGTCGCAAAGTAGTTTACATGAGACATCGCATCAAAAGCAGCTTCAAGTGTCAAACCTTTATCTTTTCTCATCTCATAAAAAGTTTGTGCAAACTTTTGTCTTAACTCATTGTTATAAACATCTACAATCTTAGCCCTTGAGAGATCAAGTCCTAAACGCAGATAGTTGTTTTTTACTTCTTCTTCATTTCCAAGAAGAATAATCTCAGCAACACCACGATGTAAAATAACCTCAGCAGCACGTAAAATTCTCTCATCTGCACTCTCGGGAAGTACAATTCTTTTTTTATTTGCACTCGCTAAACTAAAAAGTTTATACTCAAACATCATAGGTGTCATCACACTAGTTTGTGCAGTTGCTATCTTCTCTTCTATGTATACACTATCCACACTAGCATTAAAAAGTCCTAAGGAGAGGGCTATTTTTCTGTGACTATTTACGCGTATTCTTGAGCGTACTTTAGATATCTTTTTAGCTGTTTTATAAGTATCAAAAGGGACTGACAAGACTGGGATATTAAATTGATTTATTCCAAGCAAAAGCTTGTTTATATTTGGATGGGCTTTCATAGAGTATGGAAATATGATGGCAGAAATATTTGGATAAGCACTTGAAAACAGAGAACCGATTAATCCAAGTATAATATCAGATCTATCTGCTGGGACAATTATTAAATCATCCTCTTCTATATGGTCTAAAAAATTATCTAAGCCGAGTGCTGCGACTTTTACAAAATGAATATTTCGTGTATGGTCTTGGTCTGAGAGTAGTATCGGTTTTGCATCGAGGGATTCCATGATGTCTTGTATGCTAATTCGATTGAGTTCTTCTACCTCTTTTAAAAAGAAAGTTTTTATCTGAGATTTTTTCAACTTTTTCTCTAAAGCGTCTAATTTATCATCATTTACTCTATTTACAAAGGTTGCAAAGTGTGTGCATCCTTTAGAGATTATCATTTTATTTTCTATCAGTATACTCTCATACACTTCTTGCGCCGTATCGTTTTTTGCATTGATAATATTGACATAAGAAGAGCCGAAATTTTGTGCTATTTTCATGTTGATATCAAAGTCAATGTTAGAACTTAAAAAGGAGAGTCTTATCCCTTCACAAAGAACAAAATCATACTCATTTTCTAACTTTTTAAACTTTGTGATTATCTCATTTATAAGCTCATTTGTTTTATTTGAAGCAATCATATTTTCGACATGCTCAACATCAACACCATAGGCATCTTCATACCTCATATCAAGATTATAATGTTGGAGCATAAACTCTGTATCTTTATCTTTTATACTTTTCTTAAAGATAATAGGACGAAAAAAAGCAACACGGTGAATATTGCGTTTGAGTATTTCCATCATTCCCATACTTACAAAAAGCATGCCTGCGTTTATTTCTTGTGCTGAGATAAATAGTGATTTTGTTTTCATAGTGTATAATTCTATCTAAAAAATGGACGAATATGTGTATATGTGGAAATGATAAACTTTTTGATGCGTGTTGTGGTAGTATTATTGATGGTAAACGCAAGGCAGATACTCCAGAAGAACTGATGCGAAGTAGATATAGTGCCTATATTAAAACAGATGGAAGATATCTTGTCTTAAGTGCTGTAAAAGAAAATCAATATGAAGATGACGCAAGACTTATAGAAGAATTTTCACAATCAGTTGAGTGGCTCAAACTCGATGTCTTAAACGCAGTGAATGATACAGTTGAGTTCAAAGCGTACTATAAAGACCAAGAGGGTATTAAAGTTTTACATGAAAAAAGTAACTTTGTTTTAGAAAATGGTCTATGGAAATATAAAGATGGTGAGCTTTACAACTCTAAAGTAGAAAGAAATGAATCATGTCCATGTGGAAGTGGCAAAAAATATAAAAAATGTTGTGGAAAATAAAATGAAACTATGGATGTCAGACTCAAAAATGCCAACACATCGGCTTATAAAACTTAACTGTGAAGAACATAGCGATTATCAATATGTTGATGATTTCAATGATGAAGATTTAGAGCGATTTCTTTTAGAACTTGACCCAAAAATGGACTTGCAAAAAAACATAAAACTCATAAAATATTACGGATATTTACATCTATTTATTATCAAGAAATAGGTAGGTTTTAAAGAGTTTTCACAAAAACAAAACTCTTCTTATAAAAGCCATTTTTTTTATAAAACTGATGTGCTTCTTCTTTTGCAAAGCCAGAAGATAATACTATATTCTCACACATAGCAATCTTGGCATAATCTTTAAGATACTCTAGCATCATTTTACCATACCCTTGCCCTCTTCTTTTTTCATCACTTACAAGATCAAAAACATATAGATGGCGTTTATGGTAAAGGTTTGTTTGTACAGCCACTCCAGCATAAGCGACAATCGTATCTTGTTCCATAATACCAATCATCTTGTAATCCATATGACGCATATCATAAATCAAGTCTTCAAACTCTTGATATGACAACTCAGTTCTAAGTTGTGACACAATCTCATAAACTGTGTAAAGCTCTTTTAAATCTAATTCTCTTATTTGCATATGCTATTTTAAACCTGTAGTAAAATTTTTATACTGTTTTTATGTATCTCATCATGTAACAATTCGTCTTTTGTATTAAAATTTACTATATCTATCTTATAATCAAAATCAATTCTCATCAACAAGCTTAAAAATAAAGATTTTCTCTTTCTAAACTCTTGCTTTGATAAGTTTGTATCGATAGCTAAGTCTATATCTCCACCTCTTTTATTATCATCAGTTCTACTTCCAAATAAATAAACGCTAACATTGCCAAAACTTTTTGTTATGGTGTCTTGCAATATATTAATTACTCTTTTTGACAATCTCATTAAGCATACTTTTTAAAGAAATTTAATGAGTTTAAATAGTAGCTTTCAAGTCTAGGAAAATTATCTACACAATATTTCAAATCTTCTAAAGCCTCTTGTAACTCATCTGGATAATCATGTTCAAGCTCATTTCTCACTTCTCTTAACTCTATCCAATTTTCAAGACTATCAATGATATTTTCTTTTTCAATATTTGACAACACTTCACTCATTTTACTGTTATTAATCCCTGCAATCTCTAAAAGAAGTGAAAATATTTTTGCACCTAAAAAGTCTTGAATAGATGCAAATCTTTTCAAATAAGCATCAAGTATTGCTCTTTTTTCAGGCTTTAACGAATTAAAAGTAAATTGCTCATATATGTTACTCTCTAACAACAAATTATCTATTAAAATTTTGTACTCTTTTATGGCAATATAATGTTTTTCAAGTTTTTCAAATCGTTTTTTAAGTATCTCTTTTTTATTCACTATTTGCTTCTCCATCTTTGATTTTAAGCAATGTTTTCTCTATATTTACAGATATAGAAGTATATCACAATAGTGAAGATTTTCTAGTTCCCTCGCTTGGGAACTCAGACTATATCTGTTGGTTGTGTTCTTGTGAAGATTGGTATCCAATGAAGAATTGTGCAGGTTATAAAGTGTGGTGCTGTTGGTTCATCTATCTTATATCTACTTCTTCCCATAAAACGACCTTTTTGTTCTATTTTAGTAGATTTCTTTAGTTTGCTGGTGTTTTATGTCATATTGTCATACTTTTGTTCTAGTTGCACTAGTTCCCATGCTTTGCTTGGGAATTCATACTACAGTTATTGCATGTTTATTCTTCGGTTGGGCTGGTGTATACACTCCCAAGCAAAGTATAGGAGCGAGTTATATCAAGTAGTTTCTTCTTAACTTCCATAATTTCCCCTTCAAATTTTAAGCTAAACTATGCTCTTTTAATGGAATATATACAATTAACACACCACTTA
>JASFZD010000133.1:0-6851 GCA_045046645.1 Sulfurimonas sp.
ATGTAGTAGATATATCTGAAAACAATATGGTTGAACTTGTTCGTGACATTAGAAGTTCTTTTGGTTACATTAATGGAGATTTTAAAACTTTTGCACTTGATATTGGTTCATTAGAGTATGATGCATTTATAAAAAGTGATGGCAACTATGATTATGTACTAAATCTTTCAGCTTTAAAGCATGTAAGAAGTGAAAAAGATCCTTTTACTCTTATGCGAATGATTGATACAAATGTGTTCAATACAGATAAAACGATAAAACAATCAATAAAGAATGGAACTAAAAAGTACTTTTGTGTTTCAACAGATAAAGCAGCAAACCCTGTAAATATGATGGGTGCTAGTAAAAGAATTATGGAGATGTTTGTTCACAGGAACTCTTTAGATATCGATGTCTCTATGGCTAGATTTGCTAATGTGGCGTTTAGTGATGGTTCTTTACTTCATGGATTTAACCAACGCATACAAAAAAATCAACCAATAGTTGCTCCCAATGACATTAAACGCTATTTTGTAACACCAAAAGAGAGTGGTGAACTTTGTCTTATGTCTTGTATATTTGGAGAAAATAGAGATATATTTTTTCCAAAATTGAGTGAAAATTTACATCTCATATCTTTTGCAGATATTGCAGTGAAATATCTTAAAAATCTTGGATATGAACCATATTTATGTGAAACTGAGGATGAGGCAAGAGAGTTAGCCAAAACTTTACCATCACAAGGAAAATGGCCTTGCCTTTTTACTTCAAGTGATACAACTGGAGAGAAAGATTTTGAAGAGTTTTTTACAGATGCCGAAACACTCAATATGGATAGATTTGAAAACCTTGGTGTCATTAAAAATGATGCTGATTTTAATGAAAAGTTGTTAAATGATTTTGAAACAACTCTGAGTAGATATAAAGAAAATCTATCTTGGAGTAAAGAAGATATAGTCAAAGAGTTTTTTACGATGATACCAGACTTTGGACATAAAGAGACAGGTAAATACCTTGATGGAAAGATGTGAAATGCGTAAAGAAAAAGTAAACTGCTTTACTATTTTAGCATTGGAACCACAGACGATGTACGAAGTACCGGCGAGGACAAGAACATGATTCATATTGTTAATTTTATACAAGATATTTACAAAACAGAAGAGTTTATACCTCTGCATGAGCCAAGATTTTTTGGTAATGAGAAAAAATATCTTAACGACTGTATAGACTCTACTTTTGTTTCTAGTGTTGGCAAGTATGTAGATAAGTTTGAAGAAGAGTTCGCTTCATATGTTGGCAGTAAGTATGCTGTAGCAACTGTTAATGGAACAAGCGCTCTTCACATTGCCCTTATACTCTCAGGTGTGACAAAAGATGATGAAGTTATTACCCAAGCACTTACTTTTATCGCTACTTGTAATGCTATTGACTACATAGGTGCAAAGCCTATTTTTGTAGATGTTGATTTAGATACTATGGGACTAAGTCCAAAGTTTTTAAAAGAGTTTTTAGAATTAAACTGTGAAGTGGTAAATAATCAATGTATGAATAAAACAACAGGTAAAGTTATAAAAGCTTGTGTGCCTATGCATACTTTTGGACATAGTTGCAAAATACAAGAGATAAAAGAGATATGTGACAGTTGGCATATTGCTTTAGTGGAAGATAGTGCTGAGAGTTTAGGAAGTTACTATAAACAAAAACATACAGGGACTTTTGGAAAATTTGGTGCGTTTAGTTTTAATGGAAATAAAATCATTACCTCTGGTGGTGGTGGAATTATCGTAACTGATGATGAAGAGTTAGCAAAAAGAGCAAAGCACCTCACAACCACTGCCAAGATACCCCATAAATGGGAATATGTTCACGATGAGATAGGCTACAACTATCGTATGCCAAACTTAAACGCAGCACTTCTTGTAGCTCAACTTGAGCAACTAGATGGTTTCATAAAAAGCAAAAGAGAACTAGCAGCAAAGTATGAAGAGTTTTTTAAAAATAGTGAAGGTATAGATTTTATAAGAGAACCAAAGGATTCAAAATCAAACTATTGGCTTCAGGCAGTTATAGTAAAAGATGTAGCAAAAAGAGATGAGTTTTTAGACTTTACAAATAAAAATGGAATTATGACTAGACCTATTTGGAGACTTATGAATGAACTAGAAATGTTTAAAGATGTACAACGAGGTAGTTTAGAAAATTCAAAATATTTAGAACAAAGAGTTGTAAATATTTCAAGTAGTGTTGTTTTATAATGATAAGTATTAAAATACAATACAGTGAGGCACTAAATGCCAAATCGTAAACCTAATATCCTTCTTGTAGGTGGTGGTGGACACTGTAAATCTGTTATAGATGTGATAGAGCAAGAAAACATATATAATATAGCTGGAATTATTGATAAAAAAGAGTTAATAGGCACTCAAGTCTTAGGGTATAAAGTTATAGGCTGTGATGATGATTTAGAAAAGTTGTCTCAAACTTATAAATATGCAGTTGTAACAGTCGGACAGATAAAATCCAATAGTTTGAGAGTAAAATTATTTGATGTATTAAAAGCCATTGGCTATGAATTGCCAGCTATAAAATCTCCTTTAGCCTATGTTTCTAAACACTCTTTCATAGATGAAGGAACAGTTATAATGCACCATGCCTTAGTAAACGCAGGTGTAAAAATAGGTAAAAACTGCATAATCAACACAAAATCACTTGTAGAGCACGATAGCATAATAGAAAATGGCTGCCATATATCAACAGGTACTATTGTCAATGGTGGAGTGGTTGTAAAAGAGAACACTTTTATGGGTAGTAACGCAACTACAAAAGAGTATGTAAAAATTCATGGATTTATAAAAGCAGGGAGTGTTGTAAAATGAAAAAAGTATTCATAATAGCAGAGGCTGGTGTAAATCATAATGGTTCTGTTGAACTAGCTAAAAAATTAATTGATGTTGCTGTTGAAGCTGGCGTAGATGCTGTGAAATTTCAGACATTTAAGGCAGAAACTTTAGTCTCTAAAAATGCTAAAAAAGCTTTGTATCAAAAAGAAAATATGAATGACGGAAATGATAGTCAGTTTGATATGTTAAAGAAATTAGAGTTAGATGTAGCTACTCATAATATACTTATAGATTATTGCAAGAGTAAAAACATTATGTTTCTTTCTACTCCTTTTGATTTAGATAGTGTTGATATGCTCAATGATTTAAAACTTCCTATTTTTAAGATACCAAGTGGAGAGATTACAAACTTACCATATTTAAGAAAAATTGGTAGTTTGAGAAAAAAGATAATACTTTCAACTGGTATGGCAGATATGGGTGAGATAGAAGATGCTTTGGATGTTTTAGCACAATCTGGGACAGACAAAGAGAACATTACAGTTCTCCATGCTAATACAATGTACCCAACACCTATGGAAGATGTGAATTTGAAGGCGATGGTGACTATTGGAAATACCTTTGATATTGCGTTTGGATATAGTGACCATACTTTAGGTGTAGAAGTAGATATAGCTGCTGTTGCAATGGGTGCAAGTTGTATAGAAAAGCACTTCACTCTTGACAAAACTATGGAAGGACCAGACCATAAAGCATCATTAGAACCAGATGAATTAATGGCTATGGTTAAAGGCATAAGAAATATTGAACTAGCACTTGGAAGTAGTGTAAAAAAACCAAGTAAAAGTGAAATACCAAATATAAAGGTAGCTAGAAAATCCATAATTGCATCTTCCGATATAAAAAAAGGCGATATTTTAAGTGGTGATAATCTAGCTATAAAAAGACCAGGAAATGGAATAAGCCCTATGAGATGGGATGAGATAGTTGGAAGTGTTGCTTCAAAAGATTATGCAGAAGATGAATTAATATGAAAAATAAAATTATAGTTCAAAATCAAAAAATATCTATCATAAAAGAAGACTATATATCACTTACTGATATGGTTAAAAATATGGAAAATGGTCTTGTTCTGATAGAAAAATGGCTTAGAAATAAAAATACTATTGAATTTATTGGTATTTGGGAAGAGATATATAATAGTAATTTTAATTCCCCCGAATTCGAGGGAATTAAAAATGAAGCCGACCTAATTAGAAAATTAAAATGATAGAACTTGCAGAGTTGATATGAGATTGTCATTATTTGAAATAGAAACTATTGTTCGAATGAAAAATAAATTTTTTGGGGAAGTAACTAAAATATATCTTTTTGGCAGTAGAGTTGATGATACTCAAAAAGGTGGAGATATTGATTTATATATTGAACTAGAAAATGTAGATGAGACAGTATCTGGTAAAGTAAGAGAGTTACTTGTAGATTTGAAACATATAATTGGTGAGCAAAAAATTGATATAATAGTCTCAAAAGATAAAACAAGACTCATCGAGATAGAAGCTCAAAAAGGGATAGAATTGAATTTAGAAAAAATAAAGCTTGAGAAATACTTTAATGAATGTGATAAACACCTTCAAAGAATAGAAGAAGCATACACAGATATAAAGGATGCTCTCCCTCTTACAGTCCAAAAATATAAAACTTTATCAAAAGATGAAGTACAAGATATAGATCAGTACTTATACAGGTTCTCAAAACTACAAGACACTTTAGGACAAAAGATTTTTAAATTAGTATTGAGTATATTTGAGCCAAGCAATGAAGTGATCCCCTTTTTAGATATGTTAAATAAATTAGAAAAATTAAATTTTATAGATAGTGCAAAAGAGTGGCTAAATTTAAGAGATATTAGAAATAAAATAGCACATCAATACGATGATGAACCACAAGAGATGACTCAAGCAATCAATGATATCCTTAATCAAAAAGAGATATTAAAGTCTATATATAATAATGTTAAACAAAAATATGAAACTTTATATAGTTACTAGTATGCATTTAAGTCCAGAGTTTGAAAACTCTACAGCCATAGAACAGTTGCAAATTCTTTTAAAATATACTACTAAAACGGCTCAACTGAAATGAAAAAAAATATGAACAATATAGAAATATTTCAAGCAGAAAATGGAGCTATTGAGCTTCGTGGAGATAGTTCTTTGGAGACTCTTTGGGCTAACTTAGAACAGATTTCTAAACTTTTTAGTCGAGATAAATCAGGAATATCTCGACATATAAAAAATATATATGAAAGTGAAGAGTTACAAAAAGAAGCAACTGTTGCAATTTTTGCAACAGTTCAAATAGAGGGAAAAAGAGAAGTTACTAGAGATATAGAACACTATAACTTAGATATGATTTTATCTATTGGATATAGAGTTGATTCTAAAGAGGCAACACAGTTTAGAAAATGGGCAAGTTCTATTTTAAAACAATATCTTGTAAATAGCTATGCTATAAATGAAAAAAAACTGACGCGAACTAAAGAACTACTTAATAACTTAAAAGTAACTATAGATTTTTTATCGACTAAAGAGATAGGGCAAGAAAAAGAGATATTTTCACTTTTAAAAACTTATACAAAAACGCTCTCTTTTATCATCAAGGATCATCCATTTAATGATGGAAACAAACGCAGTGCTTCATTCTTGTTTATCTATTTTTTAGATAAATGTGACTATCTTTATAAGTCAAATGGTGAAAAGAAAATAAATGAAAATGCACTTACGACTTTAACCCTCCTTGTGGCAAGTAGTAACCCAAATGAGAAAGATATTTTAGTAAAACTTATCAAGCATCTTATATTTGAGGAAGAGTTATGAGTAAACGAAAAATATGTGTAGTGACAGGCACAAGGGCAGAATATGGACTACTGTATTGGTTAATGAAAGAGATAGAAATTGATAAAGATTTAGAACTTCAACTTATTGTTACAGGTATGCACTTGAGTCCAGAGTTTGGATTGACATATAAGGAAATAGAAAAAGATTTTAAAATTGACAAAAAAATAGAGATGCTTCTATCTTCTGACACCTCAGTAGGAATTTCTAAATCTATGGGTTTGGCTCAAATATCTTTTGCAGAAGCCTATGACGAACTTAATCCTGATATTTTAGTAGTGTTAGGTGATAGATATGAGATATTTTCTGCCGTAAGTGCTGCGATGATAGCTCGTATGCCTATTGCCCACTTACATGGAGGAGAGACTACAGAGGGTACATTTGATGAGTCAATAAGACATAGTATAACAAAAATGAGTCACTTACATTTTACTGCAACTGATGAATATAAAAATAGAGTTATCCAACTTGGAGAACAGCCTGATAAAGTTTTTAATGTTGGTGGATTAGGTACTGATAGTATTAAAAAACTAAAGCTTTTAAGCAAAGAGGAGTTTGAAGAATCTATAAATTTTAAATTAAATAAAAAAAATATTATAGTTACTTTTCATCCAGTGACTTTAGAAAATTCTACAGCAAAAGAGCAGTTTCAAAATATTTTAGATGCAATAGATGAACTCAAAAAGACAAATATAATTTTTACAAAAGCAAATAGTGACACTGATGGTAGAATTATAAATAATATGATAGATGAATATGTATCAGTTAATAGTAATAAATCCGTAGGCTTCACATCATTAGGACAGTTGAGATACTTAAGTGCATTGCAATATGTAGATGCGATGGTAGGAAATAGCTCTAGTGGATTAGCAGAAGCACCAAGTTTTAAAATAGCAACAATTAACATTGGAGATAGACAAAAGGGAAGAACACAAGCAAAAAGTGTCATTAATGCTACTACAAATAAAGAATCTATACAAGAAGCACTAGACTACTTGTATAATCCTGAATTTAAAAATATTTTAAAAGAAACACTAAATCCTTATGCAAGTGAAAATTCTTCTTATAAAATTAAAGAAATTTTAAAAAATGTAGATTTAGAAGATATTATTAAAAAAAGTTTTTGGGATTTATAATG
>JASFZD010000134.1:0-3791 GCA_045046645.1 Sulfurimonas sp.
CTTATCACGAAACTCTATCATCTCTTTAAATTTCCACAGTGTATCTACATGTAACATAGGAAAAGGAAGCTTGCTTGGTGCAAAAGCTTTCATGGCAAGATGAAGCATAACAGAGCTATCTTTTCCTACACTATACATCATCACAGGGTTAGTAAACTCTGCAGCAACCTCACGTAATATATAAATAGATTCTGCTTCTAATTGTTTTAAGTGTGTCAATCTTTCTTTAGTTATCATTGTTATATTTTCCTAGATACCAATCTATTGTTCGAATTATACCACTATCAAAGTTCTCATCCGCTTTCCAGCCAAGTTCAGTTTCAAGTTTTGTAGCATCTATAGCATATCTTCTGTCATGTCCTGCTCTATCTTCTACGAAGGTTATAAGTTCTTTGTATGATGTTTGTTTAGGAACTTTTTCATCAAGTATATTTGTAATTGCATCAACTATTTGAAGGTTTGTTCTTTCATTTCTTCCACCAATGTTGTAAACATTTGCCTCTTTACCTGTATGGTAAACTAAGTCTATACCTTTACAGTGATCTAACACATAGAGCCAGTCTCTTATGTTCTTACCATCTCCGTATATAGGGATGCTTTCACCTGCTAATGCTTTACGGATGATAGTAGGAATGAGTTTTTCATCATGCTGTTTTGGTCCGTAGTTGTTAGAGCAGTTTGTTATGACTGTGTTTAAGCCATATGTTTCTTGATATGAACGCACTATCATGTCACTACTTGCTTTAGATGCTGAATATGGGCTATTTGGTGCATATGGTGTTTCTTCTGTAAAAAGATCAATCTCATTTAGAGTACCATATACTTCATCTGTTGAGATATGATGGAATCTTGGTTTAGCCGAAGCTAAAGCATCGGTTCCGAAATGAACTTTATATTTAAAGGGTGCTTCCATCCAGTATTTATATGCTACATCTAAAAGTGTGAATGTACCGTTTACATTTGTTTCAATGAATACTCCTGGATTTTTAATAGAATTGTCAACATGAGACTCTGCTGCAAAGTGAATAACACCACGGATATCATACTCATTAAAGATAAACTCAACCAACTCGCGGTTGCATATATCACCTTTTATAAACTTATAGTAAGGATTATCTTGTACCTCCATTAGGTTTTTTAAGTCACCCGCATAGGTAAGCAAATCAAGATTTACTATATTGTAGTTTTCATACTTTTCTAAGAAGTATGGTACAAAGTTACTTCCTATGAAACCAGCACAGCCTGTTACTAAAATTGTTTTTTTATTATTGTTAAACATTATTTTCTCTCTCCTAAAACTTGCAAACAGTTGTCCAATGAATCTTTCCAATATGGTATAGCTATACCAAACTCACTTTTGATTTTTGCTTTATTAAGCAAACTGTAGTGTGGTCGTGTTGCCAGTGTTGGGTATTGTGAAGTCTCAATCGGGTTTATTTCACACTTTAGTTTTGCCATATGCATAATCTCTTTTGCAAAGTCATACCAGCTGAGCACTCCCTCGTTGGAGTAATTATAAATTTCAACTTTTTCATTACTGATTTTTGGTAGTATTTCTAAAATTGCTTGTGCTAAATCTCTCGCATAAGTAGGAGTGCCTACTTGGTCAGATATTACACCAAGAGAATCCTTCTCTTTCCCAAGTCTGAGCATAGTTTTTACAAAATTTGCTCCAAAACTAGAGTAAACCCATGAAGTTCTTATGATTATGGAGTTGTGAGGGTTTATAGCCTGCATCGCTTTTTCACCATCAAGTTTTGTTTGTCCATAAACGCCATTCGGATTTGTAATATCATCTTCTGTGTAAGGTTTGTAGTTTTTACCATCAAAGACATAATCTGTTGAGATATGAATGAGAGCAATGTTGTTTTCTTTTGCTATTTCTGCGAGATATTTTACAGCTAAGTGATTTACTTTATTTGCATTTTTAGCATCTTCTTCTGCTTTATCTACTGCTGTATAGGCTGCTGTATTGATTATTGCATTTATAGCATTGTCTGCAACAAATGCCTCAACAGCAGTTTTGTCTGTAATATCAAGAGAGTCTCTGTCTGTAAAGAAAAAGTTATAGGTATACTCACCTGAGAGTTCATGCAACTCACTACCAACCTGACCATTTGCGCCTATTACTAAGATATTAGTCATTGTAGTAGTTTGCCTCATAGTCAAATATATCTTCAGTCTCAGAGAGTTTCGGTTGTGTCTTGTCTTTTACAGAGAGTAGAAGCTTCTCTTTTGGAACTATCCAGTCTATGCCAAGAGAGTCATCATCAAAAGCGATGCCTCTGTCATTCTCAGGAGAGTAGTAGTTATCTACTTTATAGGCAAAGATAGTTTCATCTTCAAGTACTACAAATCCATGTGCAAAGCCACGAGGTACTAAAAGTTGACGTTTGTTCTCGCTACTAAGCTCAACTGAAATATGTTTACCAAAAGTAGGACTTCCTTTTCTGATGTCAACTGCCACATCTAAAACGCTACCTTGAATTACTCTTACTAGTTTAGTTTGAGCTACAGGATGAAGCTGATAATGAAGCCCTCTTAAAACACCGCGGCTTGATTTAGATTCATTATCTTGACAAAAATTTATTTTATAGCCTAAAAATATTTCAAGTTTATCGGCGCGAAAAGTTTCTACAAAATAACCTCTTACATCCCCATAAACCTGCGGTTCTATAATAACAACATCGGGTATATCAGTTTTTATAAAATTCATCTTTTTCTTATTCCCTCTTCTGCTCTTTTTAGTAAATATTGTCCGTAGCCATTTTTCTTTAGAGGTTGAGCAAGTTCTATTAACTTTTCAGCAGTTATATAGTTCATTTCATATGCAATCTCTTCAATACATGCCACCTTTAAGCCTTGTCGTTTTTCAATAGTTTGTATAAACATACTCGCTTCAAGCAGACTTTCATGTGTACCAGTATCTAGCCAAGCATAACCTCTACCCATTAGTTTAACTCTCAATCTTTGTTCCTTTAAATATTCTTGATTCAAAGTTGTTATCTCTAACTCACCTCGATGACTTGGTTTTACATTTTTTGCTTTTTTAACTACATCATTTGGGTAGAAGTATAATCCAACCACAGCATAATTACTTTTAGGCGTCGTTGGTTTTTCTTCTATAGAAATAACTTCTCCATTTTCATCAAACTCTGCCACTCCATACCTTTGAGGGTCGTTAACATAATAACCATACACAGTAGCTTTATTTTTCTCCTTTGCATTGATGACACTTTTTGCAAGTAAATTCGATAAAGCATGTCCATAAAAAATATTATCACCCAAAATAAGGCATACATCAGAATCGCCAATAAAATCTTCACCAAGTATAAAAGCCTGTGCAAGTCCATCTGGTGAGGGCTGTACTTTGTAACTAAACTTCATCCCAATATTATGACCATTTCCTAAAAGTTTTTCAAACCTTGGTAAATCCATTGGAGTTGAGATAATAAGAACTTCAGTTATGCCGGCTAACATCAGAATAGAGAGAGGATAATAAATCATCGGTTTATCATAAATTGGCACTAATTGTTTAGAAACGCCTTTTGTGATGGGATACAATCTTGTACCGCTACCTCCTGCCAATATAATACCTTTCATTCAGATAATCCTCCTAGTTTTTATATTTTATATTTTACACTAATTTATAAAAATTTAACATAAATCTTACACCAAAAATTATATTTCAAAATGACACAAAAGTGACAAAATTTCTTAGTGATTTTTAATGCCGCTTTTTATACACTGTCGTCATCACTTAAGGAGAACAGCAATGGTAGAGTATATTT
>JASFZD010000135.1:0-21433 GCA_045046645.1 Sulfurimonas sp.
CTCAATCGCTTCTTGTAAAATGTGGTTTTTAAGAATGTACTTTGCATTTACTTTAAGCATTTTTTCTTCTCTCTTATTTTGCGTAAGAATCTCTTTTTCTAATCTTTTATCATAAGTCTCTAACCACTCTTTTAGTGGCTCTTGATAAACTGCCATCTCTAAGATACTGCGTTTATCTCCATCATATCTTGAGAGTTTTCTAAAAAAGGCGGTGAACTCTATGGTTGCACTCTCTAGTGAACCTAACATCCATTTGAGTAAGTCCATATCAGCTTCAAATTGCGTAAATAATCCCATTTTCTGATACATTAGATTTAGATATTCTTTTTCATAGTATTCACCGAAAAGAGTATTTAAAACAGTTGTAGCCTCTTCATAGTTTATGATAGGAGAGAGTGCCTTTGCTAGCTGTCCGAGGTTCCAGTGAGCGATGCCTGGTTGGTTTTTAAAACTATAACGACCATTCACATCTGTATGGTTACAAACATAGTTTGCTTCATAATCATCCAAAAAAGCAAAAGGTCCGTAGTCTATGGTTCTGCCATCTATGGACATATTGTCTGTGTTCATTACCCCATGATTAAACCCATAACATTGCCATTTTGCTACTGTTGTTGCTGTATTTTTGATGATTTGTTTATACATTTCTAAGTAAAGGTTTTCTTGTCCCTGTAAGTGAGGGAAAGATTCCTCTATCACATAATCAGCAAGTGCTTGAAGCTGAGCATGTTCACCCTTTGCATTAAAATACTCAAATGTTCCAAATCGAACCCAAGTCGGAGATAAACGCAGTACTATAGCGCCTTTTTCCCATTTCTCACGAGGCACATCTGTGTCACTCCCTATCAATGCTAAAGCTCTAGAGGTTGCTATGCCCAAACCGTGCATAGCCTCACTCATTAGATACTCCCGTATACTTGAACGAAGGACTGCACGACCATCTCCCTGACGCGAATAAAGTGTTAGTCCTGAACCTTTTAATTGCAAATTTTGCCCATGAACTTTACCTAAGTTTATGGCTCGTCCATCGCCTAAACGAGGCACAAAGTAACCAAACTGATGCCCAGCATAACACATAGAGAAAGTTTTTGAGCCTTCTAGTTTTTTGCTTCCATTGACAATCTCTAAAAGTTTTTCATCAAGATTTAAATCTTCATCAACTCCTAAAAGTTTTGCAGCATCATTCGACACTGAAATCACGAAAGGTTCTGCTAAAGGTGTAGGCTCAACCTCATCAAAGAAAAGAGGTTCAAGTGCAAGGTAAGGAGTAGTGAGTTTTAGGTTTGAAAATTTCATAAAGAGGTTTTAACTAAAGAGAGTTTAAAACTAGCTAGGTTTAAAATGCACTCTTGATTTTTGTGAATGGCTTAAGCAAAAAGCATTAAAATACTTGTATGAATAAAGATATACAAACAGTACTCAATTACCACCAAACAACAAAGCACTCACAACAGAGATATGCTCGTTCTCTAGGTTACATGGATTGGGCTACACAACCAAATCCTTTTAGAGAGTATCAAGGAAGTGAAAAAGTAGAGCTTCCTCTCTCCCTTGAAAATGCAACACCGCCCTACTCTTTACTAGATGAAGACCTGCCTGCTGCACCCTTAGTTTTAGAATCACTTTCTCAACTTTTACAGTTTTCTATGGGTATCGCTGCTTGGAAAACATCAGGAGATAGCTCATGGGCTGTTCGATGTAACGCCTCAAGTGGGAATCTTCACCCAACAGAGACTTATGTCATCTTACCTCCTGTTTTAGAAAGTCAAAAAGATAAAAGTTCTGTTTATCATTATGCACCCAAAAATCACGAGCTAGAACTTTTAGCAAGTTTTAAAACTTCTTTTTGGGACTCATTAGCACAAGATAGTTTTATCATCGGTCTCTCAAGTATAGTGTGGCGAGAAGTTTGGAAGTATGGGGAGAGAGCTTTTAGATATACTCAGCTCGATGCTGGGCATGCTTGGCAATCTTTTGTAGTATCGGCAAAGATGTTAGGGTGGACAATCACAAGACTTGACGCTGTTTCTCACGAAGATATAAGTAAACTTATGGGTCTCGACCAAAAGAACAGATTTTTCGAATCAGAAATAGCCGATATGCTTTTTGTAGTTTCACCGAGCGAGATAGCTTCTAATTTATCTATAAACGGCCTAGTAGAGGACTTGCATCTCACATATCATGGCATTGCCAATAAGCTTAGTCCTTCTATGTACGAATGGGATATTATTCCTCTTATCGAAAAAGCTACTTCTATCAATCAAATAGCACAAAAAAGTATCACTAAAGGCAAAGTCTTACGCTCTGCTACGCAAGAATCAAAAGCTGTTGTTATGAACAGAAGAAGCATACATGTAATGGAAAAAGAGAACTCGTTTATCACAAAAGAACAGTTTCATACCATGCTAAAAAGTATAGCAAATTCACAAGACGGCAAAGAAAATGCAGTGCACTTATGTATCTTTGTCAATAGAGTCCAAGAGTATGAAGCTGGTTTGTATATCTTAGTAAGAAATCCCAGTGAATTTTACCAACTCAAAGACCAGATAAACTCTGCGTTTAGCTGGGAAAAAACTTCATTTGAGGACTTATACCTTTTAGAATCTAGTAATCTTGAGATGCTCTCTAAGTCTATAAGTTGTGCTCAAGATATAGCAGGCGATGGTGCTTTTTCTTTAGGTATGCTCTGCAACTACACGCAACAACTTCAAAAATATGGAGCACATAGATACAAAGAACTTTACTGGGAATGTGGGGCTATTGGGCAACAGCTCTATCTTGAAGCAACTTCCATGGGACTCTCAGGAACAGGTATAGGATGCTTTTTAGATGATATGATGCACGAAACTTTAGGACTAAAAAGTAATCGTTTTCAAGTTTTGTATCATTTTACAGTTGGAAGAGGTTATGTAGACAATAGAATCCTTACAAAACCTGCATATGCACAAAAAAATTAGGAGCAAAAGATGAAAATTATTTTAATATGGAGCTTAACAGTACTTTTGAGTATGGCTGATTATAGTTATGAAAAAGGCAAGATTGACACCCATGGTGGGCAATATGATGATGCGTACACAAAGAAAAAAGCTGGATTCAAAAGCGATATAGCCTGTATGTCTGACTTTTTAAACAGAGATAAAAATAGTTCAAAAAAGTCTTCTAAATAAATATTTAAGTTTTATATACCCAATTGTATCTTATTTGTTGCAAATTGATGTATTAATATTTGAATTATATTTTGATATGCAACACCACTTTCTAAAGCTTTCTTTTTGAGTTCATAAATATCATTTTCATTAACTCTGATTGAAATAGCCTTTTTCTTTTGATTTTTAATGAATGATTGTAATTCAATTAATCTTTCATCTGTATTATTTTTACTTTCCCATTCTCCGCTTTCAACACTAAGTAAAATATCTTGTTCATACTCATCTAAATCTGTCATTTTGAGACTCCTTTATTATACTTTTTATTCATTTGTCTTGATGGGATAATTGTTTTTAAAAATATCGATTTATCATCTTCAACATATGGAACCAAATGAACATAGTTTTTAATTTCAATTAAAATAATAAAAATATCTTGATTTAGGTATTTTTCTTGATTTGGATGTTTGATATCATCTAAAAGTTTACCACTCTCAAGTGCTAAGATTACATCTTCAAAACCAACATCTCTTTGTTTTTTTAAAAGTTCATTTTTTTCAAAACTATACCTTATAATTTTGTTTCTAATCATTTTAAACCTTGATGTTATATATACAATGTATTGTATTATATTTAAAGTAATATGTCAAATGTATGGGGGTGAAGTCAATCAGAGATAGAAAATAACCTCACATCTGTGAGGTTATAAATAGTGTTATTTTAAAGTAGAGATATATTTGCCAAGACTATCTATCTGTTTATCATCAAGTTTACTCACCTGACCTTTCATAAGACCTTTCATAGCTCCACCATATGTCCCTGCTTTATAGCCTTTAAGTGCAGTTACTATTTCATCAGCAGTGAAAGTATTAATCACTTGAGATTTACCCATTGCTTTTCTTTCTCCATGTTGTCCGTGGCATCCTGCACATTTTTTGTATAAATCCGCACTTGCCATTGCAGAACTTGAAGCTAAAATTACACCTACTAAAACTAAACCTTTAACCATTGAACTTATATTTGCAGTTTTCATCCCAAACCCCTTATTTTGTTTTGATAGTCGTAGTTTAACAACTAATCGTGGAGCCATTGTGAACTGTTTTATATTTTATGCTAAACTCTTTTATCTTAACCAAGGCTCTACCATGAAAAAGCTCATTTTAACACTTTTACTTTTGTTGTCACCTCTTATGGCTGATGGCATTTACAAACTAACACTTAACCAAAAGGCTGATGTTGTTTACACAAAACTTCTAGCTTCTCTCGATAATAATCACCTTATTATTGTTTCTGAGATTAATATATTGGAAAAATTCAAACATGCTGGTTTACCTGAAAAGTTCGGTAAAGAGTTTAACTCTAACAATCTAACTACTATTAAAGCTATAATCGCATGTAATGGTTTTTTTGGAAACTATATCGCTAATGCTGATCCAGATATGATGGGGCTTTGTCCTATTAGATTAACCATTGTTGAAAAGAATGGAAAAACAACCATACTTTTTGTAAAACCAACAAATGTTGGTTCTACTTCAAGAGCAAAAGGCATGATAGAAAAGTTAGAGAAAAAAGTTATCTCTGCTATCGAGGCGGTTAAGTAATCTTCACTTCTTTGTGAAGATTACTTTAATTTACCAAAAACCTTATATTTAGTCCAATATTGATTTATAGCTTGTTTAAGTTGAGTATTTTTTAGTGAACTCTTTTTCTTAATACCAAAACGACTTAAAAATGATTCGCCCATAACACTGCTCTCTTTTGATGGTGCTTTTAAATAAGTATACATCATCTTTTTAACTTCTCTTTGGCTGCTATATTTTAAAAGATACCTATAAAAATATTTATCTATACTAACAGGTAGTTTGTTATGACAGCTAACACAGTTAGTTTTGTAAACATCTGCGTTTAAAAAAACTGCACTTAAAGATAAAATAATTACTATTTTTTTTACCATGATACGCTTACCTCTGTTCCCTCTTTTTCTTTGGAGCTTATATCTACTTTTAGATTGTACTCGTTTGCTATACTTGACACTATACTTAGTCCAAGTCCAAAACCACCACTACTTTCATTAAAGCGTGCATATCTATCCTTCATCTTTGAGATATTTTTCTCTGCTATTCCTATTCCTGTGTCTTTTACTATCAGTTCTCTATTTTTAAGTATGATTTTTATAGAACCGTTTATCTTGTTGTATTTGATAGCATTTGAGATAAGATTATCCAAAAGTTTTGAGAACTTTGTTTTGTCTATGTATAGTTTAGATAGTGATAAAATCTCACAACTAAGATGCACTCTTTTAGCATCTGCCAATGATTTAAAATACTCTATCCTCTCGTTTATCACATGAGCTACATCTAGGTTATTATCATTAGTTACGATTTTATTACCCAGCGTGAGATATGTTAAGTCTTGATAAATATTTGAGATGGTTTTTGCGCCTATGTCTATACGATTTATCTTTTTTCGTAGTTTCTCATCAAGTGTATCTTTATCTATCATCTCTATATTTGTCACGATAGTACTCACGGGGGTGTTAAGCTCATGCGTTGTATCTTTGATAAATCTATCAAGTAGGTGAATAGCATCACGCATAGGTTTTAAGAACAAACGCAGTAAGATATAACCTACACCGAGCATAAAAACAAGAGCTAAAATAGTAAAGATTATAATCTTTTTTTTCGTTTCCTCGAGCCAAATACCATCATCTTTCATCTCTACGATGACATACTTTGAGCCAAGATAATAAGACTCAGGAATATTAACAAGGCAAATCATATCATCTTCAAGATATAAAATCTTATCAAGTTTTAGCTTTGTTTGATGTGTTTCAAAGATAGGTATTTTATCACTATCAAAAATAGCAGATTCAAAATATTTATCTCTCGGATAAAGTTGCGTTTTGTCAAAGTTGATGTGTAGATATTTTAGCTCTTGAAGTAGTTTTTGTGAATAATTTTGCAGGCTTGATTTTTTCTCTTGTAGCATCAACTCTTTTTGGGAATTATAATACATAAATGAAAAAATGGAGATAATAACAATACTAAGAAGTATGTACAGGGCAGAGAAACGAAAAAGAGTCTGCTTTTCACTCCTGAGTAAATCTGTATCCAAGCTTTTTGATACTAACAATCCTATCCTTACCTATAATTTTTCTAAGATTTTTGATGTAAGTTCTCAAGGCACTCTCACTCACTCTCTCTTCATACTGCCAAAGATGCTCATAAATAACTTCATGAGTAACGGCTTCATTTTTATGCTGTAAAAAAAGTTTTAGAAGAAGAGCTTCTTTAGAACTGAGTTGCACTTGTTTGTTATCAACAAAAAGCATATTTGAATCTGCATCATACTCTGTGTTTGCATTTATCTTTATCTTAGGGATATTTTCATGAAAAAAATCACGCTTCAAAATAGTCTCTATTCTAAAAAGAAGTTCTTTAAGTGCGAACGGTTTTCTGATGTAATCATCGCAACCACTCTTATATCCATCTTCAAGCGAATCTATAGAATCAAGAGAAGTTATATAGATAGCAGGAGTCGTTACACCATCATCTCGTTTTTGTTTTAGAAGCTCAAAACCATTTATAAGAGGGACATTAACATCAAGCAAAAAGAGGTCAAAGTGTTGCTCATAAATGATATCTGAAGCCTCTTCACCATCATAAGCTGGGGTAACATCAAAGTTATTTTCTTCTAAAAACTCTGTGATTGTCTCGTTTAGAGTCAAATCATCTTCAAGTAAAAGAATCTTAGCTCTCACGCTCATCTCACTTTAACTTTTGAAGATTTTTTTGATATTTGGATTTTTCATTCACACCCATGGAAGGTACGCGTGACTTTAGTTCTTTTTCAAACAGACTTTTTTCATCAGCTTTTACATAACCCATGATAGCGATAAGCTCTTGCGTACTCATCTCACTAAAATTTTCACCTGCGTTTAAAGAGGCACTCAAAAAAAGTGCTAAAAGAACTGTTTTTATTATTTTTTTCATCTATAACTCTCTATTTTTTTGATATATTAATTATACAGTAAATATCAATTATAGACGAAGTTTAGCAAATCATTGTGAATAAATTGTGAAATTTTATTTTATTTTCTCAACAATACTATCAACAGAAAAACCAAATTTTTCAAAAAGTTGGCTAGCTGGTGCGGATGCTCCGAAGGTATCCATAGCGATTACAGTATCTGCAAGTCTGTACCATTCTAATCCTCGTGCAGCTTCGATGGCTACTGTTTTTGTATCTGGTTTGATGATAGAGTCCATGTAAACTTTATCTTGCTCAATAAAAAGGTCATAACAAGGAACTGAGACAACATTTACAGGGACATCACGCTCATTAAGTTTTGCTTTTACATTAAGTGCAAGTTCAACTTCACTTCCTGAAGCCATTATGGTCATGATTGCATTCTCATCAGAAGCAAGTAGATAACCTCCACGACTCGCTTCACCACTTACGGCTTTTGGTAAAAGTGCAAGGTTTTGACGAGAACATACAAAGGCGGATGGTGATTTACTCATTTTTAGGGCTGTTTTCCAAGCTTCTATATTTTCAACGCCATCTGCTGGACGCCATACATAAAAGTTAGGTAATGCGCGAAACTGTGAAAGGTGTTCTATGGGCTGGTGCGTTGGACCATCTTCACCTACACCAATGCTATCATGCGTCCATACAAAAAACTGCTGAATACCTGCAAGTGCTGCTATGCGCGCTGCTGGTTTTAGGTAGTCTGAAAAGACAAAAAATGTCGCTGAAAATGGCAAAAGTGGACCATAAAGTGCCATGGCATTTGTGATAGAAGCCATGGCATGCTCACGAATACCAAAGTAAATATTTCTACCTTTTGGATAAACACCCATATCATTTAGATTAGTTTTGTTTGATGGACTCAAATCTGCCGAACCACCTAAGAAGCTTGGAATACCACGGGCAATAGCATTCATAATCTTACCATTAGTTGAACGAGTTGCTTCTGCTTTTTCAAATGCAGGATAGTTGATGCGTGAAAAATCAGGATTTTGTAGAGCTGCTAAAACTTCATTCTGTTCCATAAGTGGTAATGTTTTTTGTCTGTGAATCCACTCTCTCTCAAGTAAATCACCACTCTCAATCGCACATCTAAAACGAGCTAAAATATCTTCTGGTACAAAAAATTTCTTTTCTGGATCAAACCCAGCATCTCTTTTAGCTTGAGCGATAACATCATCTCCAAGAGGAGCACCATGTGCATGATGTGAACCTTCTAATTTTCCAGCACCTTTAGCGATGATAGTATTTGCGATGATAATTGTCGGTTTACTGTTTGATTTTGCAGCAAGGATTGAATCATTAATCTCATCATAATTATGTCCATCACACTCTAAAACATCCCACTCTTGAGCCTCAAAACGCATACGGATATTTTCACTAATACTTAAGTCTGTACTTCCCTCGATTGTGATACGATTTGAATCATAAATCAAGATTAGATTATCAAGCTTGTTATGTCCAGCAAGAGAACACGCTTCATAAGAAAGTCCCTCTTCAAGGTCGCCATCACCACAAAAACAGTAAACATTATGATCAATTAGGTCTGCTGTGTCAGAGTTGATTTGTGCACCCATAAACTTGCTAGCCATAGAAAAACCAACTGCATTTGCAATTCCTTGTCCCAATGGTCCTGTTGTAATTTCTATCCCTGCGGTATGTCCATATTCTGGATGACCTGGTGTTTTAGAATCAAGCTGACGAAAGTTTTTTAAGTCCTCTATTTCTAAACCATAGCCCCATAAATAATAAAGAGAGTAGATAAGTCCAGTTGCGTGCCCACCTGAAAAAACAAGTCTATCACGGTTTAGCCAGTCTGGATTTTTTGGGTTGTGATTTAAGTGCTCGCTTAAAATAACTGCAATATCTGCAAGTCCCATAGGTGCTCCAGGGTGTCCACTATTTGCCGCTTGCACCATATCTGCTGCTAAAAATCTGATGCTATCTGCCATTCTTTGTCTTGTTTGATTCATACTCTTTGTTCCTGTGTTAGTTTTTATGTCTATTTATGTATCTTGTTAGCAGAGAGGATAACTTACTCTGTAAGTTCTCATCAAAACTATTCATCTCTTGCGTCAATTCATCTGCTAGCTCATCTGCTTGCTTCATAGACTCATCAAGCCCTAAGATAGTAACAAAACTGTTTTTATCTTCATCGTTGTTTGTTAGTTTTCCAGCTTCTTCGCTTGTTTGTGTTACATCAAGGATGTCATCTTGGATTTGAAATAGTAACCCTAATTTTATACCAAAATCATAAAGTTTTTCACCTAAATCTTCTTTACCTACAATAATCGCTCCCATTTTTAGTGAAGCAGCTATCAGTTTTGCTGTTTTGTTTGTGTGTAAAACTTTAATATCTTCTACTTTAAGAGGTTGATTTTCAAAATAACAATCAATCGCTTGACCTAAAACCATACCATTAAGCCCACCATTACTCGCTAACTCTCGAATAAGATCTACTCTTGTAGCATCACTAAATGGTGCATTTGATAAAACTTCAAAAGAATAAGTGTTCAGTGCATCACCTACAAGAATAGCCGTCACTTCATCAAACACTACATGCAGAGTAGGTTTCCCACGACGAAGAGGCGAATCATCCATAGCAGGTAAATCATCATGAATAAGTGAATAAGTATGTAAAAGTTCTACTGCAAACGCAGCATGTCTAGCACCCTCAAGCAAGAGAGGATTAAAAGCACCCACAACACCGAGTAACAACGCAGGACGAAATCGTTTTCCACCAGCTACAAGCATGTTTTGTAAAGCATCCTCGTAAATAGGGTGAATACTCTTGGATGTTGGTAAATGTTCTATTAAAAATTGTTCAAATTTTTTCATGTGAAATTATATACTTTTAATCGTCACAAAAAACTGAAAGTCATATCTTTGGAAGAGAAGATTTGAAGAATCTTTACTTTGAGAGATTATTTTTAATATCTCGTTTTGTGTTGTGATGTTTTTTTGGTTGACTTGAATCAATCTATCGCCGAGTTTTAATTGATATTTTTTTGCTTTTTTCTGTATCTTTATGATTCTTAGGTTTTTATCAAATGATATGCCTAGAAACTCTAAAAAAGTATCACTAAGATATCCACCGCCATTTCGCTTAGAATTTTTCATCTTAAGAGTTAAAAGCTTTGAACCTCTCTTAATCTTTACAATGTGAGAAGAAGCAATTTTACTAAAAAGTATCCACTGCATAAGCTTTGAGGCATTTTTAACTTTTTTACCATCAAAACTTAGAATAGCATCATTAATTTGAAAACTATTACCATCTAAAAAAGGATTGATTGCACTTACTAAAACTAAGTTTTTATCATCTTTAACTCTTATTCCAATATCCGCATAAGAGACTTTTTTTATCTTTACAAATCTATCGATGTAAGCCTTCTCGATAATCCCACGAGGTGTAACTATCCCCTCTAAAGAACAACAACTTGTCAATATGATACTTGGATACAAAACTGGTTCACTAAATGTTGCGAAGTGATTTAAGCCAACTTGATGTTTAGTTATTTTACCTTCAATAGCCCTCTTTTTATCTACACATGCTAGCCCTAAAAGTGGTGTATATCTTATCTGAAATGGATATCTAAAACCTTTTTTATCTTGCACAAGATAAAGTGACAAAAAAGGGTCATATTTTAAGATTTTTGCTTGAGGTCGAGTTCGTGAGAAGATAACTCTGCTGTGTTTTGTTACTGAGATGTTAGTAAGATTATTTGTTAGTGAATTTGAATCATTTATCTTGAGTCTACAAGAGTTATAACCACCCTTACAAGCATAAAGGTTTAAAAAAAGAAGAGTTAGAACTGTAAATAGGCGAAACACCTATTTTGCTCCACCAAAGGGATTGCCACCCATACCACCTAGCATACCCATGGCACTGCTCTGTTGGTTTTGTTGCACCATTTTATTGGCATCATTAATAGCACCGATAATTAATATCTCAAGAGAAGCTTTGTCTGATAGTGCTTCATCCGTTATTTTTAAATCAACAACTTCACCGTTACCATTAACACTCAGCTCAACAAGTCCACCTCCAGTTTTTACACTAAAAGTTTTACTCTCAAGATCAGCTTTAAGTTTTGCAGCATTTTCTTGCATACCCTCAAGCATCTTACTCATATCGCCCATACCACTAAACATTAGATTTCATCCAGTATGTGGTCGATGCCATTCTCATCATTTAAAAGAACAACTTTTGGTTTATAAGTCTCAAGTTCTGATGCATCATAAGTAGCATATGCAACTACGATTATTTTATCGCCTTTATGTACTTTTCTTGCTGCTGCACCATTTAAACATATATCGCGTTTACCGCGTTCGCCTAAAATAATATAAGTTGAAAAACGCTCACCATTGTTAATGTTTAATATCTCAACTTTTTGTCCAACTCTCATCTTTGAAGCTTCTAGTAGTTCTTCATCTATAGTGATAGAACCGACATAGTTTAGGTTGGCATCAGTTACAGTAGCACGATGTATCTTGCTATACAACATTTCAATTAACATATTCTTTTCCTACATTCCCATCTGTTTTTTCATATCGGCTGGAGATATTGCTGTATCCCACATATCTTCGGGTATCAAAAATTCTTCAACAACATTTCCACCAACAATATGTTCTTGGATTATACGATCAATCTTATCTTTTGTAAGACCTGCATACATAGTATGTCCAGGTTCAACTAACATAATTGGTCCTGATTGGCATCTATTCATACATCCAGTACGAATAGGTTGTACTGTTCCCATTATACCTTGTTTCATAAGTGATTGTGCTAAATGCTGAAATAGGTCCTGAGTTTGTGGTGTAACACATGATGGTTTTGGCATACCTGGAGGAGCTGATTGCTCACATTTAAATATATAAAAAGCCGGTTGAGGGATTCCCATAAGAATAATCCTTAATTTTTTTGTGAAATTATAGCAAAATTCTACTCCAATAGTATTAGAGCATAAAATAAGTTACTATCTTTAAGGAAAATACATTTTATATCAAGAGATATGGAGTAAGTGATTGTAGTATTTTACAATAAAATCTAAAGTTAATAATACTAAATATTACTTAGAACGGATGAGCTATTTTGTTAATTAGAATTGATGGAGATTATACTTTCTATCAACAAGTGAGTTGGCAAAAAGTTTGTCCAAAAATTATCATCTCTATGTAAATTACCATTTGCATAGTTTGAAGCCATTTTAACAGGATATGTGATTTTACTTGCTAGTTCTTCTAATGAATTTGATGGATACATATATCTTTCACTAAGTCCCTCAAACTCTGTACCTTGATAAAGCCATAAAACACTATAACCATTTACTGGTTTAGATGCAGTACTATACCACATATTGTACAACTGACTATTATTAGTAAAGCTCCCTAATGTTTTTAAATTTAAATATTCTAAAACTTTAAACGAGTCTGGTTCAACAATCAACTTAACTATCCTCACTTGATTACCTGAACAATTTATATTTCCACATGGATGGATTGTTGCTAATGCATATATTACTCTTTCTAATAAAATCATCTCTTTTTCTAAATTATTAATCAAATAAGCTTCACCATCTTTTTGAGTAATCCAAGAGTCAAAAACTTCATTACCTCCACAACTAGCCTTAACCCAACCATTACCATTAATAGTATTATCTACAACATGGTAAAGTTTTTTAGATGGATTAAATGGATAGACTTCAACATCTTGCATACTTGTAATAGTAGTATCAAACCTATGTTTTAGGGTTATCTTATAGTCTTTAGTACCTTTGTTTAATTCATTGTCTAGTTCCCATTGGGAAGGCTCTGTATCTAGGTTTGCTAAAAGTTGTTTTGTTTTTGTGGTTATCTTACTTAACGGGTCTGCTTGTGAAAGATAAGCACTTACAAGTGCATGACCACTTTTTCCTGAAGCATTTGGACTCATACTACTAGGGATGAAGTTTATCACTGGGTCAAAAGAGGTTAAGTCTGTCGATAATGTAACATAGTCTCCTTTTGGAGCTTTAACTTCACTTGCAGGTGATGCTATTTGTAAGTTTGCAAAATAGTCTCTATATCCTGTTGGGTTGATTGTGTCATATACTCTATTTGCAAATAAATTTCCTTGTGAATGTGAGATAAGTAGGACTTTATGAGAGAGTTTGAAACTCTCATCATAATATTTTTGCCACATATCATCAACATTACCCTGTTCCCAGCCTCTTGTAAATGGTTCCATTAACTCTTTTGAAGCTACTGCTCCTAATGTGAGTGTTGGATTACCTTTTGTTAAAAGAGCTATAACTGCAAAGAATTGATAATCTGAAACTTGTCCAGCTTCTTTTAGTTGATAGTAAGTCTCTAAAACATCAAGCATTGCTCCTTGACCCCAGTTGTATTGGAGTTTAATTTGTCCGTATTTTGCTTTTAGTTTTGGGTCATTTTTTATGATAAAAGGATTAATGATTCTTTCATGCAACTCTCTCATACTTGATTCTGTATCTTTTGCACTATTCCAGACACCATTTCCAAAGTAAATATCTGTTTTACATTCGTTTATATTTTGAGCATAAAGAGCTCCAAAGAAAAGAGATATTAATACTGTTAATTTGATTAAATTTTTCATATTATTCTCCCAATTCATTTAAGTTAGTATGACAATATTCTAGTTTAGCTTCTCGACCATTAAATATATGCCCACTAGAAGCTTGATTAAATTCAAAACTTCTCTCTATTCTCTCTCTCGTATTATAAATTTTATCGTTTATTGCAGTATCATTAAATACACTATGTTCTTGTCTCCATTTACCTGCTTTAATTGTTGCTTGAATTGCTTCATCAAAATTTGTTTCACCGAGTTCTATTATCTTTTGATTTATCTCTTTTTGCTTTTGATGAAACCAATATGTCTCACAATCAATAGAGTCAGTCATAAATTTTCTACTCTCTATTACAGGATTATCAATAATTTGCTGTTCTGCCCAAGCATACTGCATTGCAAGAGCAGTCTTAGTTTTTGGAAACTCTGGGTCTTTTGCATAGCGTTTGATTACATATATCTCCACATCATCCCGAACACCATTATTATTAACATCTATCCCAAGAAGAGTAGAGTTGTTAAGTGTTTCATCTGGTTCAGGTGGAAGTTTGTAGCCGTTTATCTCTTTATATACTGTTACTGAGATTTCTGCTGTTGTTTGAGAGTTGAACTTTGCTCTAAGTGTTGTAGTCCCTTCACTTAGTGGAGTGATGATATTTTTATCTATTGAGATTATGTTTGAGTTACTTAGTATCCACTCTGCATCCTCTGTAACCTCTAAAGTTTCATTATTATCATACTTGGCGTTTACTCTTATTGTAGTTGTGTTGTCTTCGTTTAGTTGTATGTTTGTTTTACTAAGAGTTAGGCTTAGTACTTTTGGTTTGTTGTCATCTACGATAAAGGAGTATTTTATTTGTTTACTTTTTACTCTACATGCATATCTATAGAGTCTACACTTTTTTACATCATCGTAAAAGTATGAACAGAACCTTTTAGCATATCTTTTAAATCTCGTGTTAGAGTTATAATCTTGTAGTCTTAGTTGTTTTACCTTGACTCGGTACTCTCCTCTCTCTAACTCTTTAGAAGGAGTAAAGATAAGAGTATTTCTATTTTTTACTCTTACCTTCCCTTTTATCTTTTTTCCATCAGAGTCTTTAAGAACTACAGTTCTTTTATGAAGAGAGTGTTTAGATATAGCTAAGTCATACTCTATCTCTATAGATGTGTCTGCTGAAATGTCTTGTGCTGAGTTCTCTGGAGAAAGAGAAACTAAGTGCTTTTGAGAGAGTCCACTCTGTGCTTGAAGGGAAAGTGCAAGAAGTAAAACTAAGATGATTTGCTTGAGGATAGACATGTAAACCCTTTTTTATTAAATTTAAACTATTTATAATATTAGCATAAATAATTATTTTTTATTCTTGTTCAGTTTAAATTAATGTAGGGGGGGTAACTTGCTACTTTTTGTAACATTTTAATATAATAACTTGTTTAAAGGGTATAAATTACACTCTGTGATTGAATATTCACTTTCATGATATGCTTATGAATGTAAAAAAAACAAAAGGAACTTTCTTGTTCCATATCTCCCGATGTGAAATTAGAGATAATTGCTATGAAATAAGTTACTATCTTTAAGGAAATTAGATATAATTTCCTTAAAATGAGGAATACCGTTTGAAAAAAATTATACTATTTTCACTTCTTATCACATCTTTATACTCAGATGCCAAAATTTACATAGGTGCTAATATTGGTGGTTACCTTGAGCAATTGGATTCAGGCTCTACAAGTGCTACAACCCAAATGATAAGTCTTAAGGCAGGTTATGGAGATATCAAGGCATACGCCGTTGAATTTTCAGTCGATTATATCAATAACAAAACAGATTTATTTGCCCAAGGTGATGGTGTAAAATATGGTATGAATGTATCTTTGCTTAAATCATTTGATTTTGATTTATTTTTTATCCCTTTTGTAAAAGCTGGTTTTGGTGCAGGTAAAATGGATTCAAATGCTAAAACAAACAAAAATTCACTTGCCTACGGTTCTTTTAACCTCGGCATTGGAAGTTTTATTCCTCTTAGTGACTCGTTTGATTTAGAAGTTGGATATGATTACAGAGCTGTCACTTATGAAAAAGCAGATTCAGCGCTGTCAAGCATCTCTAAATCAAATGTAAATTTACTCTATGCTGGGTTTAATTATAGATTTTAAAGGTTTAATAACTCTCTAACAACTTCCCTGTCATCAAAGGGGAACTTGTTGTCGTATATAATTTGAAAAGCTTCATCGCCTTTACCAAGTATTACAACAACTTCCTCACCCTCTTGTGCATCTAATGCCATCTCAATCGCTTTTTTTCTATTGAGTTCAACTATAACATTACTTTTATCTTCAATACCGCTCAATATATTTTGGACAATAAGCTCTGGATCTTCATTTCTTGGATTATCACTTGTTATAAATACTTTTTTTGCTAAAGATGCTGCAACTCTCCCCATCATCGGGCGCTTGCTTACATCTCTGTCTCCTCCTGCACCAAACACTACTAACAATTCTTTCTCTTTAAGTGCATTTAAAACCTGTTGCATTCCATCAGGAGTGTGCGCAAAATCAACAATAACATTTGGTAAAATGCTAACTTGTTCCATACGCCCACTAACACCAGCAAAGTTGTCCACAACATCAGCAATCTCTTCAAGTGTTTTATCTGTTATAAGATGAACAGCACCTATAGCTGCCATCAAATTGTAGAGATTAAAAAAGCCATGTAGGGCAGCCGTAAAGGGAACTATTTCTTGAAAATGTTGAATAATTCCACTCGAAGCATTATTAAGTGAATAAGCCATAAGTCTATAAGTTGCAGAGTTTTCTATGCCATAAGTGTAAGCATTTTTAAAGTTAAACGCAGCCTTTGGTTCATCTTTGTTAATAAGTTTTTTACCCTCATCTTGAAAAAAAGAATTTTTAACTGTCGTATATTCACCTATAGTTTTATGGTAATCTAAATGATCTTGAGTAATGTTGGTTAAAATCTTTAGCTCGTAATCAAGCCCTTCAACTCTTTTTTGAACAATAGCATGCGAACTTACTTCCATGATAAAGTACTCACATCCAGCACTCACTGCCTGATAAATATGTTTATAAGTATTTAAAACAGATGGTGTTGTTAGCGTTTTTCCCTCTGCTACCGTATCATTCATAAATAGTCCGCGTGTACCTTGCATGGCAGTTTTATACCCAAGGTCGAGTAAAAAAGAGTAAATAGCACTCGCTGTAGTTGTTTTTCCGTTAGTTCCAGTAATCCCAACTATTTTAATCTTATCAATACCAAAAAGTTCTGCAATATCTTCTATTTTAATGATAGAGTGTGCATGATTTTCTTTTGCATTTTCTAAATATTTTGCATTTTGGTGTGTTAAAACGAAGGCAGTATCTTCATCACATTTTGCAGAATTTTCTGTTACATATTTATAAGCTTGATTTGGAAGTTCAATCTTCACTAAGATTACCTTTTGCAAGTTTTTTAAGAAGTTTATGGAGTAGTTTATCACTTGGGTAAACACTTAAAGCATTTTCTAAGTATGTAAGTGCCATCTCTTGGAAATCATTATCTATCAAACTATCTAAAAAGTCTATAAAATCATCTTTTTGAGTAATAATCACACGCGTTGAAAACATAATATTTTCAAAAGTTTCTTTAAAGCTTGCCCCATTATTGATGATACTTTTAAAGTCTTGATATAAAATACCATCTTCAAGTTCTAGTCTATCACGAAGAGGTTCCAAAAACACTTCACTTAATTTTTCCAATGAACCATCCATATTTTTAAGGATTTCTTCCATAATCAAGTCTGCTTGTTCTTTGTCATCCTCTCTAAGGATTTCATAATAATCAAAAAGTGCTTCAGCACCACCCTCACCGCTCATTGCCATTTCAGAAAGAATTACACCATTAAATGCTTCTTTAGAATTTGGATAGTTTTGCAAAACAGTTGCAAATTTTTCTAAAGCATGTTTATATTCTGCTTTGCTAAAACTATCTTTTGCTTGTGTTAATGTTTTAAATTTACTTAATGTACTCATATTCTTCTTTTCTGGCACTAAATGCCGATACTACCGTCGTTAAAACGAAAGTGTAGTGTTCATCCTATAGGCTCTCTATATCGTTTTCCATACCAAATGGAACATTCACTACACACAACTCAGGGTGAATATCCATACGAAGCTGTCTCTCAACACCATATTTTAAAGTGTTCCCACTACTACCACAACCAACACAGGCACCTTTTAACTGAACATATACTTTAGAGTTTTTAACCGCTATAAAGTCAATATCTCCACCATCTAGTGCTAAAGATGGTTGCACTTTTGCTATAACCGCTTTTACTGGTTCTAATAACTCTTCATCAGAAAATGGAATCATTTTAATCCTTCGTAAATACTCTATTTAATTTATATATGTAAAATATGACAAATTTGCTTAACCTGTCATAAAGATTTTAACTATATTTACTCTTTAATGCAAGTATCTCATGAACATAAGAGGGTTTTCTCATTCCAACGAGTATATAATCAACACTTTGGCGGTGAATTAAAAAACTTAAAGCACACTCTTGCATGCTATTTTCACACTCTTTAAAAACATCTTTGAGTGTTTCTTTTGTATTTTTAGCACACTCAAACTCAACCATTTTTCTATACTCGGCAAAAAACACATCGATATATTGTAGCATTGTATTTAAGTTATCTTCATCTAAATCTTCTAAAATTTTTCTAATATGAGGTAAAATTTGCCCATAAAGAAAAGAATCAAAATCACCAATCCATCCAAATTTATGTCTATTTACATCAAGTTCTTCAAAGAGATTATAGAGTGGTTTTAAACTGTCATTATCACATATATCTAAAAGTTCATTAAAGTGATGATAGTACTCACTGCTTTCATCATACTCAGCAAGTCTATACATCTGTCCATCTTTTTGAGCATTAAGTGGACGATTTACTAGAACTCTTATGCCATTACTATTAGCCCATGAAGCACATTTTAGTCCCTCTTGTTCTAATATATTTATCGGTAACTCAATCGTTGTAAAACTATGTGTTTCATTTCCAACTGCTTCACTTGCTCTATCTGCTAAGGTAATTAAATCTTCATAGGGTAAAAACTCAGGTTCTTTGCTCTCTTTAGCAAAACTATTAGAACTAATACCGTATGAGCCTATACGATTGTTTTTGACTTCTTCTTCAAGTCCAACAAAAGCTTCATATAGTCTCTCATACATAGCGTCAAGAGTGTCATCTCTATCTGCATTTTTATTTAAAGCGTCAAGAAGATAATACTCAGGATTGTGAATAAGATAAGTATCTATCTTATTCACTTCTAAGCGTTTCATCGATTTTTCAAGCTGGTCTCGCATAAATGATGGAGCAATTGAGTGAAAACATTGTTCACTAAATTCTACAACACTTTCAAAAGGTTCTTCCTTGTGGCAAAGCATATTTGAGCCTTGTATATAGCCATACTTACTTACTATCTCCACCTTACTTTTTGTCTTTTCATCAAACTCTCTAAATGCGAGAGCGATTGCCATTTCAGCAGAGCCATCCATATAATTACTAGATGTGTCTATCATAGTTATACCTGATTCTATGGCATCTCTAAGTGCTTGAATGTGTTGGGGGTTTTGATCTGTTATTCTGTAAGTTCCAAATGCGAAATTACTCATTGTAAGTCCTGTTTATAAAAGTATTTTAGAATTGGGAAATTTAAAAAATTAAACGCAGAGGCAAGAGCCTCATGGTTTATGAATTAGTAATTATACTAATTCTATAAACGCCATAGTAGTAGCATCACCACGACGAATTCTTGTTCTAGTAATTCTAGTATATCCACCAGCACGATCTACATACTTAGGAGCTATTTCATTTACTAAAGTTTTAGTAGCTTCTTTACTTTGAAGCGCAGCAAATACTGTTCTATGAGCAACAGAGTCATTCTTAGTAGCAACTGTAATAAGTTTTTCTACGTATGAACGTAACTCTTTTGCTTTGATAGCAGTAGTTTCGATTTTACCATGTTCTATTAACGAAATACTAAGGTTCTTAAGTAAAGCAGCACGGTGTGCACTTGTACGACCTAGTTTACGATATCCATGACGATGTCTCATATATCTTCCTCTATTAAGCTTGTAAAGCTTCTATTTTCTTTTTTAATGCAGTAACTACATCATCAGCTAAATCAGCGCCAACTGCGTAACCGAATTCTTGAACTTTTTCAACGATTTCATCATATGATTTTTTTCCAAGATTTTTAACATTCTTCAAATCATTTGTACTCATTAGTGTAATTTCACCAACAATTTTAATGTTTGAACGATCAAGACAGTTGTAACTACGAGCACTTAAACCTAGACTATCTATACTTGTAACTAGTTTTTTAAGATCTGCAGACTCTTCAACTCTCTCAATTGTTGCAGGAGCTTTAATACTAATCTCTGAATTGAACACAGCAAGTTGTGCGTACATAACTTCTAAGGAATTTCTAAATGCATCTATTGGAGAAATTTGACCATCAGTTCTGATGTTCATAACAACTCTTTCAAAGTTAGGGTTGTCTTCTACAAGTACATTTTCGATTGTGTATGTTGCACTTCTGACCGGAGTGAAGTAAGCATCAAGTGCTATATAACCATCTTCTAACTCTTCATAAGTATCTTCACTAGCTACATAGCCAATACCTTTAGCAATTTTGATGCTAAAGTTAAGTGTAGAATCTTCATTTAAAGTAGCAAGTGGAGCATCTGGAGTTACAACTTCAACTTCATCACTGTTTAAATCTGCACCAGTTATAGTACATGGACCAGCAAATGAATAGTTAATTTCTATCTCTTCAAGTTCATCATTAAGTTTAAACCGAATTTCTTTAAGATTTAAAATAAAATCTGAAATATCTTCAAGCATACCACGCACTGAGTCAAACTCATGTTTAGCACCCTCGATTTTAATAGCGATTGGAGCATATCCAACTGAGCTACTTAATAGGAAACGGCGAAGTGGATGAGCCAAAGAAATAGCATAACCCGTTTCAAACGGATATGCCATGATGTTAGCTTCATTTTCACTAATCTGTTCTACCTCAAACTCTTGTGGAGCAAGTGGAGTAGTTTTAATCTTTTTCATATCTTTAACGCCTTTTAATTACTATTTAGAGTAAAGCTCAACGATTAAACGTTCTTCAACAGGAATAACAACTTCATCACGCTCTGGTAAACGAGTAAAGATACCAAATACTTTTTCAGCATCAATATCAACCCATGGAGCAATACCAGTTTGGTTTGTTAACTCAATAGCACGAACTATTTGGTTATTTGTTTTACTTGCTTCACGAACTTCTATTTTTTGACCCGGTTTAACACGGTAAGAAGGGATATCAAGTTTTTTACCATCTACTAAAAGGTGACCATGTGTTACAAGTTGACGAGCAAAACGACGAGTCGATGCAAATCCCATTCTGTAAACTACATTATCAAGTCTGCTTTCGATTAGAGTAATAAGGTTTGTACCAGTATTACCTTCTCTTCTTTTTGCTTCAACAAATAAAGCACGGAATTGCTTTTCAGAAACACCGTACATGAATTTTGCTTTTTGCTTTTCATTAAGTTGTAAACCATACTCAGAAACTTTCTTACGACGCTGACCATGTTGACCAGGACCATAAGGTCTTTTT
>JASFZD010000136.1:0-8660 GCA_045046645.1 Sulfurimonas sp.
GAGTGTAGTAAAAACCTTATTGCAAGTGGCATCAAACGCATTGTTTATGCAAAAGAGTATGAATACACTCACTCAGCAGTTATTTCTAAGTTTTTAAAAGATAACGGAGTAAGCATAGAGAAATTGAGTGTTTAGGATATACGCATCTCCCTTGTATATTCCCACTTTTAAATAAAATAAAAGATAAGCTATGAGTTACAAGGCAGATATCCCGTAGGAGCTACGAGTAGCTTCAAGGGTATCTAACGCCGTAAATGATAGCTTATCTTTTACCCGTAGGGCGAGCATATTGTACCATATTGCTTCGTTGAAAATCCTTGAAACTACTAGTAGTTCCTGCGGACTTTCGCCTTGCACTATGGTACAATATGCTCGTTTAAAAGTGGGAATATACAAGGGAGATATGTATAAAATTTTGACAAAACTAAAAAAACTTTCTAATGGATTTGAGTATCTAGAGGTCAAAAATAGTGCAGCAACTGCTAAAATTGCATTGAGTGGTGCACATATTTTCCAATATAAACGCGATAATGAAGAAGATATGCTTTGGCTTAGTGATATCAGTGCATTTGAAGAGGGTATAGCCATTCGAGGAGGCATACCGATCTGCTGGCCCTCTTTTGGCAAAAACAACCCAATGCTTCCTCAGCATGGCTTTGCAAGGACTTCACTATTTAGTTTATTATATAGTGAAGAGATAGATGAGCATACAACTGAAGTTTTACTGCGTTTAACAGACTCAAAAGAGAGTAGAAAGCTTTGGAACTATAAGTTTGAACTAAATCTTAAAATAATCGTCTCAAAAACATTAAAAATAGAGCTACAAACAATCAACAAAGATGGACAACAATTTACTCTAACGCAAGCCTTTCATAGCTATTTTAATATCTCAAATATAGATGATGTTAGTATAAGTGGTTTAAATAAGAAACCTTATTTGGATGCTTTAGATGGTAAAATAAAAACTCAAGATGGAGATATAAAATTTACTTCAGAGTATGATGCTGTCTATCAAAAAGCTGGTGAAGAAATCGTTTTAAAAGACAAAAATAGAACAGTTTCCATCAGAACAGAAGGCTCAGATTCAGCTGTTGTCTGGAATCCTTGGATAAAAAAATGTTCACAAATGAGCTATATGACTAAGGAGGCTTACAAAGAGTTTGTATGCATTGAGTCTAGTAATGCTTTTGATGATTTCATCACACTTAAAGCAAGTCAATCGCATACTTTAAAAGCCACTTTTACACCTCTTTAATAAAAAAGATTATATAATCAAAGAATAAACTTTGTAAAGGAGCTAAAAGTATGTCAGACTTCCCCAATACACTCAACTCTTTTTGGCTCTGGAGAGAAGTTTCTTCAAAACTTGGTGTCTCAAATCCAGCTTACAAATACTGGAAAAACACGCCAAATCTCAAACTCAATAACAAGTATGTATTTATTCAAAAGAACACACTCCCACAAAAACATGAACATATCCAAGAGATACTAACAGATCTCTCTGGTCACCTACCTATCAAGTTTGCTTCGGACCAATTACATGTAAATGAACACTTGTTCTCTTACGATAAGATGAGCCTCCACAAAGAGTTTGAGTATAAATTTGTCCAAGACATTAAATTTGTAAACATCAAAAAGTTTTTTAGAGAAAATGGCATAATTGTTGCAAAAAACTCGATGATTCATTTAGGTAAGATGAAAGATTTAGAGTTTACAGCTGACTCAACTTTTTACAATCTAAAAAATGATTATGGGATAGTGGTTTACAACTAATGAACAATTTTTTTATCGAGTTTCGTGATCCTCTTTTCTCTATTATTATCTTTTTTGCAATCATTTTTATGATAACTTTTTTATCATACTGGTGGGGAAGATATAAAAACAAAGAACAATCAAAAGATTTAGATAAATTTTTACAGCAGTTTCATTCACTCCCTTCACACGATGAACTTAAAGTCCTTATCTCAAGTGGTGAACTATCAGAAAAATCTTGGTTGATTTTGGCACACTCTTATAGTAAAAATGGTGACTTTGAAAAAGCCATAGAAATTTATCATGAAATTATAAACTTACCTCAGAGTACCACAAGAAAAGAGACCATGTTTCTTCTTGGAAAAATTTACTTTAAAGCAGGATTTTTAGAACGCTCAAAACAAGTTTTTTTAGAGATACTAAAGACTTCTCCTAGAACACCACAAGCCCTACACTATCTTTTGCTGGTTTATGAGTATATGCGTGATTATAAAACAGCTTTAGAAGTTTTAGAACCTCTAGAACAACTCAATGAAGAGATCACAAAAGATGAAGTTTATCTAAAGTCTTTATCACTCCTCAACAGTAGCAAATTATCTCCTCTGCAAAAAGCTGATGAACTCTTAGCAATTTACAATAAATCTCATAAACTAACTTATCTAACATTTGAATATCTTTTTCGTGTAAACCCCACACTAGCTTGGGCAAACTTTGATAGCTCCAGAAGTGAGCACTTAACCGATATTTTATGGTCACTTGATGCCAAAGAACTAGATTTAGATATAATTTCAAAAAATAGTTACTTAAGAGAGCTTTACAGTGCTCGCGGGGATTTAGAGCTAGCAGATGAGAGTTCTGTTTTTGAGTTTAATATCCTTATAAATATCAAAAAGACAAATGCAAATGCAAGTTTAAATTTCGAGTACCTATGTGATAGTTGTAAGCAGAGATACCCTTTTGCTTTTAACCGTTGTAGCAGTTGTCACGCCATAGATACACTTACAGTAGAGTGGAGTCTTACAAAAGATTATCATAAAGATTTCAGTACTGAAAACAACTCTTTTCAGTGACGAAAAATTTTACTTTCATAAAAAGAATGAGGAATAGATGAATAAAAATATAAAAAATTTAGAAAAAAAACTAAATTATCAATTTGAGGATAAAAAGCTCATTATCGAAGCGCTGACACATAAAAGTTATAAACAGCCCTACGATAATGAGCGTCTTGAGTTCTTAGGTGATGCAGTCATGGACTTAGTAGTTGGAGAGTATCTTTTTAAAAAATTTAACACTTCAGATGAGGGACAACTCTCAAAGATAAGAGCATCACTTGTAAGTGAAACAGGTTTTACTAAACTTGCGAAAGTCCTTCAATTAGGAAATTATATTCTTTTATCAAACGCAGAAGAAAATAATGGTGGACGAGAGAAGTCATCACTACTCTCAAATGCTTTTGAGGCATTAATGGGAGCAATTTACTTAGAAGCTGGTTTGAAAAAAGTCGAGCAAATATCAATCAAACTTATAGAAGATAATTATGAAGAGATTTCTCTCGATTCTCTTTTTCGTGATTTCAAAACTACTCTACAAGAACTTACACAAGCGAGATATGGTGAAACACCTGAGTATAAAGTTATGGCAAGTCGCGGACCAGATCACTTAAAAGAGTTTGAACTAGGTGTTTTCATACAAGGTAAAGAGTATGCTCGTGCTATTGGTAAAAGTAAAAAAATTGCACAGCAAATAGCAGCAGAGATAGCAGTAAATATACTTAAAGAGGACAAGAAGTGAATAGTTTTGGACAAAAGTTAAAGTTTAGCACCTTTGGTGAATCTCATGGAACGGCTATAGGATGTTTGCTCGATGGTGTTCCCGCAGGACTTGAAATAAATGAGCTGTATATACAGAGTGAGTTAGATCGCAGAAAGCCTGGCAAGAGTGAATTTGAGACGGCAAGAAAAGAAGCTGACAAGGTTGAGATACTTAGTGGGGTTTTTGAGGGTTTAAGTACAGGAACCCCTATTGCTATGATTATTTACAACACAAATCAAAAATCAAAAGATTATACAAATATAAAAGATGTTTTTCGTCCTGGTCATGCAGACTTTACTTATTTTGGCAAATATGGCATTAGAGATTATAGAGGTGGTGGACGAAGTTCAGCAAGAGAAACAGCTGCACGCGTCGCCGCTGGTGCTATCGCAAAACTCATGTTGCATAAACTCGATATTTCTATCTTGAGTGGTATTAGTGAAGTCGCTGGTATTCAAAGCGAAATATTTGATTATGAAAAAGCAAAATCAAGTCTCATTTATGCGCTTGATGTAAACAAAGAAGAAGCACAAAAAAATGCGATTTTGGAAGCTAAAAAAAGCCACGACTCTGTTGGTGGTGTTTCACGCGTACTTATAAAAGGGGCTCCAATAGGACTTGGACAACCTCTTTACTATAAACTTGATGCTATTTTAGCAGAAGCTATGATGGGTATAAACGCAGTAAAAGCGGTCGAAATAGGTGATGGTGTACTTAGCTCAAAGGTTTTAGGTTCTCAAAACAATGATGCTATCAGAGCTCATGGCTTTGAGTCCAATCATGCTGGAGGAATTTTAGGTGGGATTAGTAATGGGGATGACATAGTTTTAAATGTGTACTTCAAACCAACCCCTTCAATCTTTCAAGAGCAGCATACCATTACAAAAGATAATGAAGAGGTTGATTTTGCGCTTAAAGGTCGTCATGATCCTTGTGTTGCTATAAGAGGAACTGTTGTTTGTGAATCAATGGCAGCATTGGTCATCGCAGATATGTTACTACTTAATATGGGTTCCAAAATGGATGGTTTAGTAAAATACTATAAGTGATAAGTAAATAATTCTAAAGTTATTTAGAAAGAAGAATTTAAAAGAAGTTTGTGTTTAAAATATCTGCTCCATTAAAGGAGCAGAAGTAGAAGATGTCTTAAAAGTCACCATCTTCTTTACCAGCTTCATCCATCATAAGATACATTGTATCTTTAACATGTAAAGCTTTTTCTAACATTTCAGGAGGAAGTGTTTTTCCACCAAAAAGCATAAGATCCATCGACATAGTGTACATCCATCTACTACCATCATCCATCTCAATGATTGCAATTCTACAAGGCATAAATGCTGAATATGCAGCTGAGAAGTTAATAAATACTTTAGCGATTTGTGGGCTACAAAAAGATACAAATCTAATCAACTTAGTCTTTTCGCCTTTAGCATCAACACCAGTATTTGACATAGTCTGATCACCAACTACTTTAAAGTTAGCACCAAGTGCAATCTCTTTAAAATTTTCTACAAGCTCTTCGGTAGAAACAGCATCTTCAATCCTAACTTTTTTAATCATAGCTTCTGCTGAGTTACCAGTCGCTAAAACTTTATCAAACATTTCCATATATGCTGGCATTGCTTGTGCATCTAGTGTATTAACTTTATCCATCTTAGCACCAACATCATACTTAACATATGCTCCTGCAATTACTACAATTAGAACTACACCTACTAAACTTAAAATATTTTTTAAAAAATTCATTTTTTTCCTTTGATTTTGTTGTATATGTTATTTTTCAAACATATCACTATATAAGGCAGTTGCCCACTCATAGATAGAATCAGCATTCACTTTACCATCTTTTTTCCAATTTTCACTACTTACAGTTGATGCAAAATTAAATGTTGAATCAACTTTGTTGTAAGCATATTGAGTATAAATGTATATTGCTCTTTCTGGTTTTATGGAAACAGCAGAAAAACAAGTTGTTGTTGGTGGATACCACTCAATTTTCTTTGACTTATTAATCTTTTGTGCAATTAGTTTTGCAACATGATGCCCTTCAGAATTTGAAGTATTTCCAGACTTTGAAAAGCCCATTGGTCTTGAATCGCCAGTGATAAATATATCTTTTTCACCTTTAGCTTCATATGTTAACGGATCAATATTTCCCTCTAACATGTTTTTTGCGTCTTTAGCAATCCCAACTCTTTCTAGAATTTTTGCTCCTCTTACATGGGGATAGAAGGCAGCTTCTTCAAAACTTATTTCGTCAAATTCTGTTGTAACTACTTTATTATCAAGATCAATATTTTTAATAGTCGTATTTGGAATATATTCAATATAATCACTATAAAGCTCATCAAAAGCTGATTGAAAACCTTTTTTCTTAATAGTTATAGTGTTATTCTCATCCAATAATATCACTTTAGCTTTTAGCTTTTTTTGCTTGAAATAATCCGCAATTACACAAGCTCGCTCATAAGGAGCAGGGAGACATCGATAGTTTCCACTTGGAACAGTTAGAATAAAATTACCGCCCTTAAAGTTTTGAACCTTATTTCTTATGCTAATGTGCTCCGATCCTGGTATAAAACCAGCAGGATATTCCTGTCTAAGTCTTGTTTCAAATGCTATATCTTTTGTCCAGCGTGAATAATCATAATCAATCCCAGGTGCAAAAACCAAATAGTCGTAATGAATACCACCATCACTAGTTTCGAGGACACGATTTTCCCTATCTAAACCTGTTGCAGTTGCATGAAAAAAAGTATAGTTATTTTCTCTTGCAGCTTGAAGATAATCATGAGTTAAATACTCAAGCTCTATCTGACCAACTAGCCATAAATTACTAAGAGGGCATGATATAAATTCATGTCTCTGCTCAACCAAGACTACATCTGCATTTGGAGCAAAAATCTTTGTATATTTTGCGATTGAGAGTCCAGACCAGCCACCACCTACTACAACTACCCTTGGACCTTTCGCATCTGCTATTGGAGCTTTGTAGTCTGTTTTTACTTTAGATAATTTATTAGGTTCTGCTTCACTGCTACTTACACATCCACTTATCGCAGATGATGCAACAAACGCACCTGATAATTGCAAGGCTTCTCTTCTTGATATTGCCATTTAGCTATCCTCTCTTTTTACTCTATAAGCTCATTAACCACATCAACAACAAGTTTTTCAGCAGCCTTTAATTCTTTTACAGATACTTTATCTTCAATTGCTAAAGAGCTAAACCAGTTGTTTACAGATGGAAATTCAATATGTACTTCGGCAGAGCCCTTCTCTTTATATACATATAAAGTACAAGGAGCAAGTGCACCAGCCTCTGGATGATTTTTTGACACTTCAAATATAACTGAAAGTTTACAGATAGAGTATGCATCAAAAAAGTCATATTTATTATATCCACTTTTCTTTAAATCATCACCCAATTTGTTATAGCCTGCAATAATAAAGCCAACCGTTTGAAGTGAAGCTTTTAGCTCCATTTCAAGACCTGCTAGTTCATCTTCAATTTCATCATCTTCAACATCCATCTCTCCAACAAATGAAGTGATTAAATTTCCTGTGAATTTTGTCTCTTTGTTATTTATCTTTTCAAAATGACCATTTGGCATTGCTGTAGTAAGAGTATCTAGGATAAGCTTGTTATACTCTACCATGTACTTATTAGTAACAGGAATCTGAGTAATTTTAGACATTCCTTCTATTGATAAAGATGAAATAGAGATATCATTTGAACCTTTTTTCATGTATATTGACATACTCAAAGGGGCGAATAGTGCAGCTCTTGGAGATACTTTGATAAGTTGGGATACTAAATCTTTTTTGTGAAGATAAAAAAGGTGATACATCTTGTTGTTTATCTGTTGAAACTTTGACTTAAAAGCGATATGCATATTTCTGTTTCCAGAGATTGTAAACCCTGCATCTACAAAAGCTTTCTCAATTGTAGCTCCTGTTATTTCACCTTTAGAGTTATTGCTTGTATAAATCTGTATATCGTGTGATGCACTTGCAGCTATTCCACTTAGAAATAAGAGCGTTAGAACTAAAGTTTTTATTGTTAGTTTCATTTTCTCCCTTTATGTAATTAATTTTGATTATTTTAGAAGATAGATATTATCACCCTTGTTGATAATACCACTATTTATAACTTTTGCAAATATACCTCTATCATCTTTAAGAAGTTTTGGTAACCTTTTATCAACTTTTGATAAACTATTGCAAAGCGTACAATTTTGTGAGATTTCCAATACAAGATCACCGACTGAAAGTCTTACTCCTGGCTTTAAATGGTAGGGGTTATAATCTAAGAGTATATTTTCCCCTAATGCACTATATGGCGCATTTATACCATGCGAAGAAGCGAGTTCATAACTCTCTAACGAAGCCATTAGAACTGATCTTTGTATATCTTTATCATAATATTTATCTTCTATAACACCCTTTTTGTCAAGGGATAGTTTAGTTGCATTTACTCTACCATTATTTGTAGAATAAAATAGTTCTAAAATTTTTCCAACTTTAAGTAAGGACATTTGACTATTACTCACTTTATTTAAAATCTATTATTGTTTTACAAAAGTTACAATTATATTTATGCAAAAAAATCACACAAAGATTTGTGTGATTTTTTTGCTTTATCTAAAACTCTAGCTAATGCAATAGACTTAGATTATTCTTCTTCGTCATCTTCATCAGGTTCTTCATACATTTCAAGCTCTTCATAAGCTCTGTAAACATTACCTGGACTTAGAAGATAATACAAATCTTTATCTCTAAACTCTTCAAGAGTAACAACTTTAGTGATATCACCTTGTGGTACATCATTATCAATAGCTTCTAACACTCTATCTTTAATTAAACCAAAATATAGAACTGCTTCATCTGCCCCACCTGCATCAACTAAAAAGCCATGTCCAGGGACTATGTTATTCCAATCTCTAGCATTAATAGCTTCAAGTGCAGGTATTTGACCTTCTGGTTCGCCTTCATCATTTAGCATTAGTACTTGACCATCTCTGTTTGATGTAACTCTACCATTCATAACTAAGTCACCAGTCAAGATAACTTTATCATCTGGAAGATATAAGAAA
>JASFZD010000137.1:0-6786 GCA_045046645.1 Sulfurimonas sp.
GATGTTGCTGTTGGTCTCTCAAAACCTGGTTCATTTAGCATAGAAGATATCTTACTGATGGCAGCTAATCCTATCATCTTTACACTTGCTAACCCTACTCCTGAAATATTTCCCCAAGATACACGAAAGGCTCGTCCTGATGCTATTATAGCTACGGGAAGAAGTGACTTTGACAACCAAGTCAATAATGTTTTAGGTTTTCCTTTTATATTTAGAGGGGCGATGGATGTTCGTGCAAAAAAAATCAACATAGAGATGAAAGTCGCTGCTGCAAAAGCTTTAGCTGATTTAGCAAAAGAGAGTGTTCCTCAGTATGTGAATGAAATCTTTGGTAAAACATTATCTTTTGGAAAAGAGTATATCATTCCAAAACCATTTGATAAAAGGCTTGTTGTTGAAGTATCTTCTGCTGTTGCTATGGCAGCCATTGAGAGTGGTTCATCAACGATTGTTGGATTTGACCTAGAAGAGTATAAAGCAGAGTTATCTAAAAGAGTTAAATAAACAAGGAGTATACTCCTTGTGAATGTAAGCCTTCAGGCACTTACTACAACTATTCTATAAAATTATCTATCTTGCCACTTGAAAATATCTAACATTTTAATTTTATCATCTTCAACTTTATAAATAATTGTATAACCTTTAAAGATTAAATCTCTATACTTTTTATCTTTAAAATAAATTGATGGTCTACACATAAAAGGAGATTCTAGAAGTAACTTTATTTTCTCTCTTAAATCTTTATTGAATTTTTTAGAAGCTGATTTTTTATCTTTTGCAATAGTTTTTAATATTTTAAATAGGGGCTCCGAAAAACCTATCTCGATGACAATCTTCAAACTAAAGAGCTTCTATTTTCTTATCCATGTCTGAGAAAAAATCATCAACTGAAATATAATTGCCATTCAATTCTGCATGAAAAACTCTTCTTTGAACTTCTTCAGTCGTAGATACAATATAATCTTCTTGTTGAGTGTCTTCAAGTAAACTAAGTTCATTAGTTTGAAATTGATTGATAAAAGATAAAACCTGTGAGTATATTGATTCATTAACTTCCAGTTTCATTGTATGCATATTACTACCTTTTATAAATAAATTTTATGTACTTATTATAGCAAAAAGATACAGATATATTTTTAAAGTATTTTACTTAATGTTTAGTTTGAGAGTATAGAACAGAATTATCTAAAAGAATTACGTAAGCTTGGAGAGTGCGTAAAACTTTTTAAGTCCTAAGCGTGCCTTATAGTCCAAATCATAAGAGATACACTTTAAGTAATCTAAAATATCCTTCTCTTTTACAGCTGTTCTAAGAGAGGCTTGTTTTAGGATATAGCGAGGTATCTTCACCCTGCGTTTTAAAAATTCTCTCTCTATTTTTTTATAAACTTTTTTATCTTTATGATAACAAAGCAGTGCAAAGACAAAAGGGAGATTATATTTATCGCTCCACTCTTTTGCTAAATCTATATGTGGTCTGTTTTGAAGAAAATATCTTAAGGCTTTATCGCCTATAAGCACCTCTCCTTTTATATCTAAAATCTGCGCTAGTACATTTGAAGATGCTGACTCTTTATCAGCTAAGTTATTAGAAGATGGAACAACCAAAACACTTTTGACTTCTTTTTTTGCAATAATTCCTAAAGCTACATGAGAGTGATTTTTCGCACTAATACTAGAGATAAACGCAGCATCAACCCTGCGAGATGAAAACTTTTTGTTTATCTCTGCTGGAACACCTCGTTTGTAGTGCATACTCATACTCTGCTGAGAACTTTTAGTAAAGCGTTTCATAAAAACATGAAAAGGTAAGAGATTAAGATATTCTATTTTGCCAAAAATCATACGAAATTATACATCACTTAACTTATCTTTGATATAATTTTATCAATAATTTAAAAGGTTAATAACAATGGTAAGAGTTGAATTTTTAGGACCTATACAAAAAGAAGCATTAGAATTAGAGATAAATAATCTTAATGAACTTGCAGTAATACTTCAAGATGATAAAGAGATGAGTGAGTGGTTACAAAACTCAGCTGTTGCAGTCAACGACACTCTTGTTTCTTCTCTTGACGCACCTCTACAAGATGGAGATAAAATCTCTTTACTTCCTCCTGTTTGTGGTGGATGATAAGTGCTAAGTTTATATGATGGTGCACTTGATGTACCTAAAATACTAAAAAATTGGTACGAAGAAGAAGCTACAAGTAACTACGGTGCGTATATTCCTTTTGTAGGAACTGTTAGAAGTGAAGATGAGATAGAAGGTCTTAGTTTTGACATTTATGAGCCGATTTTGTTCTCTTGGTTTAAAGCATGGCAAGAAAAAGCTAAAGCAAAAGGTGCAGTTATAAAAATGGCGCACTCTCGTGGGGATGTACTACTTCATGAGTCCTCTTACATCGCAGCTGTATTTTCGCCTAAACGCAGAGTAGCATTAGAGTTTATCGATGAGTTTGTAGAGGATTTTAAAGCCTCTGCTCCTATCTGGAAGTATGATTTAAAAAATGGAAAAAGAATCTATGCACTCGATCGTTCAACAGCGATACAAGGAAGTGGAATATTAGGAGCTAAAAATTGAATTTTATAACATATGAAACAAGCCAAAATATGCTAGATTTACTTGAAGTAAACGCAAGTAGATATGAAAGAGTTGCTCTAAATGCTTCTATCGGTCGTGTTCTTTTTGAAGATATCGTTGCAGAGTTTAATGACCCTCAGTTCCCAACAGCTTCTATGGATGGTTATGCACTTAAACATGCAGACTTAGAAAAAACAACTCTCAGTGTTTTAGGTGACAACCCTGCAGGACACGAGGAAACAAGAGTTATTAAGAGCGGTGAATGTATCAAAACATTTACAGGTTCTATGATGCCAGAGGGTGCAGATACTCTTTTGCAAATTGAAAATGTGGACTTTAAAGATGGGATTATTACCATCAACGAAGGTGTTACTCTTGGTTCTTCTGTTCGTCCTATCGGTGAGGGCTATAAGTCTGGTGATGTTCTTATAACCAAGGGAACAAAGATAGGCTTTGCTGAAGTAGGAGTGATGGCTGGACTCAATCAAGTGATGGTTAAAGTTGCTGTGCGTCCTCGCGTAGCGGTCATAGCAACAGGGAGTGAAATCCTCGACTTGGGAGAAAATAGCGATAATCCTGCACAGATACGAAGCTCAAACAACTACACTCTAGCAGCACTCTTTGAGCAAGCTGGCGCAGAAGTTATCCAACTCGGAACCGCTCCTGATAACAGAGATGAACTTATGCATACTTTTGAGAATGCACTTGCCAATGCTGACATACTTGTAAGTACTGGTGGTGTGAGCGTTGGAGATTATGACTTTGTAAAAGATATCGTACCGCGTTTAGGCGCACAGGTTGTTTATAAGGGAGTAGGTATCAAACCAGGTCGTCATATTTTAGTAGCACAGATGCAGAGTAAATTTATCTTAGCTCTTCCAGGTTTTGCTTATTCGTCCACTGTAACAGCTATCTTATACGCACTTCCACTTATCTCTAAAATGTTAGGTAAATCTCGTCCATATATTCAAGTTGGGGCAAAACTACAAGTTGATTTTAAAAAAAGAAGCCGTTTTACAGAGTTTACAGCTTGTAATATTGTTATAGAAGATGGTGAATATTTTGTTAATTTTGATGACAAGATAGTTGGAAGTTCAGCTATTTTAACTAATATGTTAAACCAAAGTGCTTTAATGGTGGCTGGCGAAGAGGATAAATTTTTAGAAGCAGGTACTTTTGTCAATGTTATACTTTTGGAGAATTTCTGATGCAAGCGATTACAATCAAACCACAAATAAAAGAGATAAATAGCATCGAAATTGAGATGAAAGCAAATACTGTTTTTAGCTTTTTTAACTCTATCCTAACAGATGAGATAGAGACCCTACAAAATCATCTTATATATACTGACGCTAATGCTTTAAGTCAAAAGAAACCTGCTTATTTTGTTGGAGAGCAATTACTCTTAGGAGATGCGTTTATCATCGGACGAAATGGGCTTGAAGAGACGGATGCTTACATACCACAAACAGAGTTACAAGAGTTACTAAACTATGATGTTCCACAATTTTACCAAGATACATTAGATCTTTTATCTCAAAGTGATGTCAATCTTTATCGTAATTTTGATGTTATGCAAGGAAGCGAAAAACTATCTTTAAACTTAGAGTGGGTACTTTACACATTTAACATCGCTGATAACAGGACAAAAGAGTACTTTATCGGTGAACTTACAAAATCACTTCAAGCCAAAGAAAATACAGAAGCATATATAAAAAAGATGGCACAACTCGCTATAAACGCAGCTGGTTAAACGAGCAGTAAAAAAATATTATGCTTATTAGAGCGTAAATTCTGCTCTATTGCGCCCATTTTCTTTTGCTTTATACAACATTGTATCAGCTTTGATAATTGCCCCATTAATGGAGTTGGCACTACTAGGATTTGTGTTAACGCCAAGAGAAAGAGTAACATTTATATCTTCATCCATAACACGAATAGTTTGAGAAGACATTACTTTTAAAATTCTTTCACATACTTCATTTATTGTCTCTAAATCATGAATATTATGCAAAATTATGAGGAATTCTTCTCCACCATATCTAATCACAGTATCAAATACTCTCGTAGCACTCAATAATCTTTTTGCAACACTTTGCAGTACTACATCTCCGGCATCATGTCCATATGTATCATTGACTCTTTTAAAGTAATCAATATCTGCCATTATTATTGCACAATTATGTAAATCCATATCCACAATAGCATCCTTAAAATAATTTCTATTATAAAGATGTGTGAGAGGATCTATGTTTGTTTTTCTTATCTGTTTTACATATAAAAATGCTTGAATAAAATTGAAAATCAAGACAATAAGTACAAAGATTGATACTATAAGTATGATTTTATTTAAAGGATTTACGACATTAAGAATGGAGTTATACTCTTCGTTGGCAATATCAAAGGCAAGGATAGCTTCTACCTTTCCATTACGGACGATAGGTCTTAGATAAGTAATCCAAAGCCCTGAAATATCTTTTTGCATACTAAAAGTAGCTTCTTTACTCAAAAGTACTTTATCCCAAATACTAAGTAAAGGCATAAATTTTTGGTTAAAATCTCCTCTTTGAGAGAGCTCATGCGAACCATCTCCTAGATAACGAAAAGTACCAAAGGTATCTTTATAAACGACAAAAACATATCTATACTCTTTGCCCACCAATAAAGATAAAGCGGCGTTAAGGGCATCTCTCTTACTTGTATTTTCTTGTATATCTTTCACAATATTATTCGGACAAAGATGCAAAATATTTTTTTCTATATTTTTTGAAAAATTTTGTACATGAGCAATCTCTACTTTTAACATACTTTGAACTTGCTTTTCTTGGCTCTTTTTTGAGATTATATAGAGTGTAGCAAAAGATACCACAATAGCGATAAGAATAAAAAAATAAAAAAATAAAAAATATTTCTTGAATGTATAATTCATTAAAAAGCTAATCCAAATACTTACGATAGGTTTCTTGAATTTTTATATTTCTACGCGCTAAACTATTACGATTAAGTAAAATATTTGGTCGCCCCTTTTGCCAAAAAAATGCACCGATATCTCTTTTTTTATATTTTTTATAATCTCTGTATCTTGTACTAATGATATTCAAATTACTATTTTTGGAAAAGTTAGAAGAGTCTTGGGTTAGTATAAGATCTGCTTTTTTATAGTCCGTCACCTCTTGCAGTTGTGTATTTTCTTTAAAAATATTTTTAAAATATGAATCTGTATTATAAATTTTAATGACTTTATTGTTAGTGACAATGTGCCCAAGCTCTAATATAATATTTGCTTTAGTATTCTCAAGACTATTAGCATGTCCAGATGTTATCAATAAAAATAATAAAAATAATTTTTTCAAAATTGATACTCCAGTCCAATCAACAAAGTTCTATCCATAGTATCAACGCCATTAAGATAAGAGGTATTCCCAGTAAGTGGATTTATACTATAATAATTGCTTTGTAAAGCTTTTTCAAATATATTGTTTGCCTTTACATAAAAGTTTAAAGCTCGAGAATAGTTATAAGTTATGGTACTATTAAAGTTAAATCCTCTATCAAGGTTATTGCTCCATTTTTTATAAACTATATTATTATATAAATCAAATTTTCCAATTTTATTAAAAAGAGTAAGAGTACCACCAAATTTATTTCCCTTTTGATTTGTAGTAACATTTTTATTATTTCTAAGATTGAGCCAAGTGTTTACTAAAATTTTATTGAGTGCATCGAAATTATAAGAGTACTTATAAGAAAAAGTATCAATAATTATAGATTTATTACTGTTTTTATATCCTGAACCATCAAAATAAATATTATTGCTCAAATCAGTATGTGCATAAAGCAAAGAGGTTTTGTAGTCTTGTCCTTTATATGTTATTTGTGTAGATAAAACTAGTTGTTTTGCAGATTCTGGGTCTTTTGTTTGATTAAAATATGCTCGATTATCATGTAAGACTTTCATTTCTGGTGTATTTTCACCAACAAAAATAAAACTTTTACTTGTGATTTTATTATCATTGTAAATATATCCTAAGCGTCCAGATGTTGTTTCATAATCTCTAACAACTGAATTTTCATAAACTCTATTATAAACTATTGACCCCATCAGCATATTTGAGCTATTTATAAAATATTGTTCTTCTGCTGAAAAAGATAAGGTGTCCTCTTGATTATAATCAGACTGTGGTATTTGTATCGTTCCAAGT
>JASFZD010000138.1:0-22033 GCA_045046645.1 Sulfurimonas sp.
ATTTTTAACTTTCCAAGTAATAAAAAAGACAATAATCGCTATAAATGACATAGAAACAATAAACATTACAATCGCAGTAGCTATACCCAAAACATGAAAAACATAAGGATTAAATAGTAAACCATAAGATACAAGGGGTAAAGAAAAAAAGAAAAGTGTTACAATAGGGCTTCCCAAACCACCAATAGGTGCTTTATTAAAAACACTACGCCTTTGTCCATTTGTTTTTGTAAATGTTGCGAGGATTGTTTTAAGATTGTAATCAGCCATACTTACTCCTATGATATTTAGAAGTAGTATAGCATGAATATGAATAATATAAAATTATTTTACGAAAGAGGTTGAAACTTCAAATATTCATCAATACTTACTAAAATAACAGTACCTAAAAAGGCAAGATTAATCTGATAAAATATTTTTTTCGCATCTCTAAGTTCAAAATTCTTAGATAGAAGCTGCAGACTACTTGCAAATCCAAGTAAGCCTGTAATAATCAGAAGCACGAATATAACTGTACTCTCTGGTTGAAAAATACTAACCATAAAAATACCTGTTTGTATAGTCAAAATCAGCCATACAAAAGTTAATTTTTGTAGTGTAATTCTACCAAACAACTTCATTGCCGTTGGATAGCCACCATCTTTGTAATCACTGTAAAATAGCATAACAAGTAACCAAAAGTGAGGTACTTGCCAAACGAAGTAAAATAGACCTAAAGCAAAAAATTGAGGTTCTTGTAAACTATGCCCTGCTGTTATCCAACCTATTGCAGGGGGGATTACACCAAGTATAGCACCTGGTACAACAGCTAAAGCACTTTTTTTCTTTAATGGTGTGTATACGATATTGTACCAGATAAATGAAAATAAAAAGAGATCTACACCAATCATACCTATTAGACTATATATCAAAATAAGAGACAGTACAATAAGAATTGCGGCTATTATAATACCTGTTGTAGGTGACCATTTGCCAGAGGCTATTGGTCTATGTTTTGTTCGATCCATTTTTGAATCTGATTTATATTCCTGAACCTGATTAAGTGTTGAGACACCCATAGCTACAAGAAGCACTGCAAGAGTTGATAAATACATATCTAAGCCTGTCTCTCCCTTTGCCATGATGTAGGCAAAGAGTGCCGACAAACTCACGGCAAAAGAGAGGACAAATTTTGTCAGAACTATAAAATCTTTAATCATTACTTAGATTTAAGATACTTAACAAGTTCTTTCATATCTGTATCGCTAAGTACAAATGGAGGCATAACACCTGCAGAAAAACCTTCTGGAACATTTTTATCTGGAGTTGCAACTGCATCCGATAAGTATTTTGCATCACGTTTAGCAGAAATACCTTTCAATGATGGACCAACTAAAACAGAATCATCATCAATAGAGTGACAACCATTACATCCATTTGCTTCATAAACTTCTTGACCTTTTTCTGTGTTATTAAAAAAGTTTAAAAGCTCTTTCATATCACCTTCGGATAAGTCAAATGCTGGCATAACACCGGCAGAGAAACCTTCTGGAACATCTTTATCAGGATTTCTTAATGCATCTGTAATATACTGTGCATTTCGTTTATCACCAATACCCATTAATGATGGACCAACTAAAACAGAGTCATCACTGATTGAGTGACAGCTTGTACAGCCATTGTCATTAAATACTTGTTCACCTTTAGAAATTTTCTTATCAGGTGCACCAGGAAAACGCTTATCTGAATCAATCCAAGCATCATAATCAGCTTTAGAAATCACATGAATCTTAGAGAGCATATACGAGTGTCTTGTACCACAATACTCAGCACACTCAATATCGTAAGTACCGATTTTTTCTGACTTGAACCATTGTTGAGTAGTACGACCTGGGACAACATCCTCTTTCATACGGAATGCTGGAACAAAAAATGAGTGAATTACATCATTGATTGGTGCACTCATTTTTAAAATAATGTTCTTGTTTACAGGAACATAAAGTTCTGGAACTTTTTTATGTGTATGTCCATTAACTTCTGGATATGTAAAATTCCATGACCATTTTTTACCTTCAACTTGTACTACTATCGCAGTTGATGCATCTGGCATAGTTCTTAAAACTTTCATTGAAGTATAACCATAATAAAATAGTATAAACATCATGGCTGTTGGAATTACAGTCCATGTAATTTCTAGTCCAGTATGATGGACAATATTCTCAATGTCTTCATTTTTTACATTACTTTCACGATATTTCCATGTGAAATAAAGCATTGGTCCTATAACTGATATAAATAATATTATTGAAAATATTAAATTTATATAGAGTGCTTGATCTATATCTGCTGCGAATGTGGCAGCCTGTGATTTGAATCCTTCTAACATATCGCCCCCTTACTCAGCGTGTGATGTGTGGTGAGTTGCACCTACACTTGTTTGCTGTTCTGTTATGAAACTAGCATCTTTAAATTGAAAATGACTCACATCAATTGTAACGACTACAAAGAAGAAAGCAACAAGTGAGATTGCAAATACAATAGTCCAACCTATAAGTGTTTCCCCTTTTAAGTGCATGTAGTACATTAAAATAATCCATGCTTTTGCTAAACCAATTAACAGCTGAACACCAAAAATATGTCCGGTTAAAAACATATGAGGCTGAATAAATGTAACTGTTGTTAATACCAACAAGCCAATTAAAACCTTATAATAACCAACTCTTTGTTCTTTGTAATTAGTGACCATGAATAGCTCCTCCTGTTACATCGCCTGCACCTATCATATAAAAATAAGGGAAAACAAATACCCAAATAAGGTGTACTAAATCCCAATATAATGCAATATTAAAATGTAAAATATGATGCTCTGCACTTACCTTACCAGCATTTATACGCTTAAGTAACCATATCATCAAACCAATACCAATAATAATGTGAAAACCATGTAGACCTGTCATAGTGAAGTACATACCATAAAACATAATCTGACCAAATGGTTTCGAGTTCGCATTACCACCTTGAAGTGCTTCAAGACCTAAAAATACACCGTGATGGTACTCTTCTGTCCACTCAACAGCTTTAATTCCTAAGAAAATAAACGCTAACAAAATTGTTGCGTATATCATAAGTTTAGCGCCTTTGGTATCCCCATTACGCATTTTCAATAAGCCTAGACCCATTGTAAGAGCAGAAATTAAAAGGATTACTGTATTTGTCCCACCTAGTAATCTGTTAAGATGTGAAGAGGCTTCAACAAAATCTTGTGGATGTAATGAGTAATAATATGTGAGAACAAGAAACATCGCTCCAAACATCATTACCTCTGTCAACATGAAAAGCCAGAAACCTAGCTTTCCTCCATAAAAATCGCCTTGCCAACCTTGAACTTCGTATTGTTTGCCATCGCGAGAAGTCGCGATTTCTGGCACATATTCATGAGACATCAGTCAATCCTTTTCATAGTTTCTAAATCAAATTTAACTACTGGTTCACCGTGATGATACTCATACGGTCTAAAGTCTACATATGGAACTTTAGAATGATTCTCTAGTGGTGGTGGTGATGTTGGTAAGTGCCACTCAAGTGTAGTTGCGCCCCAGTGATTTGGTCCAACTTTTTTACCATTTTTGATTCCAGAGATCAGTACTGTGAACATATAGATGAGTCCAGTAATAAATATCAATGCTCCAAAGAAAGAGATTTGATGATAAATTTGAAATTCTGGTAAGTAGTCAAAATATCTTCTTGGCATACCATAATATCCAGCGATAAACATTGGGAACCAAAGAATATTAAAACCTACAAAGTTTAATGCAAATGCAATTTTTGCATGTTTTTCATTATATATTCTACCAAACATAAGTGGGAACCAATAGTGTATACCAGCAAATAATAAGAATACAACACCACCAAGAATAGCATAATGGAAGTGAGCCACTGAATAGTAAGTATCTTGTAAATGTATATCAGCACCAATCATAGCAATAGTTACACCTGTAAGACCACCAATAACAAATGTTATCATTGTTCCAAGAGCCCAAAGCATAGGTGTTGTAAGAATAATTTTACCTTTATACATTGTAGCAACCCAGTCATAAAACTTAATACCTGTTGGGATGGCAACAAAGAATGTTAGGAATGAAAATATAGTTTTTGCTAAATCTGACATACCCGAAGTAAACAAGTGGTGTCCCCAAACAAGATAACCAATACCTGCGATTGAAGCAGATGAAAGAGCAATTGTACGGTAACCAAAAATTTCTCTTCTTGAGAAAACCGGAATAATTTCAGACATAATACCAAATGCTGGTAGAATCATAAGATAGACAGCAGGGTGAGAGTAAATCCAAAACAGATGTTCAAAAAGTACTGGATCTCCACCCTTTGATGGATCAAAAATACCAATACCAAAAACTTTCTCTAATATTGCTAAAATAAGTGTAATACCTATAACTGGTGTTGCAAGCAATTGGATCCATGCTGTTGCGTAGATTCCCCATACAAATAGTGGCATCTTAAAGAAATCCATACCCGGAGCACGAAGACGGTGAATCGTTACAAGGAAGTTAAGACCTGTAAGGATAGAGGCCATGCCTAGAATGAATGCTGCAACAAGTGTAGTAACTACATTTGTGTTTGTATTTAAACTATATGGTGCATAAAAAGTCCAACCTGTATCTGCAAAGCCTTCTCCTGTCCATAAAGACGAAAGGGCAACTAATGCACCAAAGATATATAACCAAAATGTAAACCAGTTTAAACGAGGAAAAGATACATCTTTTGCCCCAATCATTAATGGCATTACGATATTTCCAAATACTGCAGGAACTCCTGGAATAATGAAAAGAAAAATCATAATAACACCATGCAGTGTAAATGCTTGGTTAAATGTATCCCCATCTAATATCTGTGCACCTGGTGCAAACAGTTCTATTCTCATTGTAAGTGCTACAAACACTCCAACAAAAAAGAAAGTTAAAATTACGGCTGCATACATAAGACCAATTCTTTTATGATCTACTGTAAGCATCCATTGCCAAAAAACACTTTTCGGGTGCCCGATTGCACAGTGTGTTTCGCCTGCGTCTAAATACGATTTACTCATCGTTTTCTCCTTTTATTTGATGATCTTCTTCTTTTTTCTTTTGTTCTCTTTCATACTCTTCACGAGTTGGAAGATTTTTTTGACTTCTGCTAGTTTTTAGTAAATATAGAAAAAATAACAATACTGATATTGTCATTCCTGTTCCAAGTACTTTTTCCCACATAAAAACATACTTTTTATTTTCTGCATCATATGCAAAACAAAACAGTAATGTTTTTGCGATTGTAGGTCCAACTTTTCCATCAGCAGCTTCAAGTAGAGACATTTTAACATCAAAAGGGAGTTGATCAATACCGTTTAAGTACCGAGTGACTTTCCCTTCTGGCGATAATACAATAGCTACTCCGGGATGAATATACTCAACCAAACCTGTTGGAGAAACTTCCTTCTCGTAAGAAAAACCAACACTCTGGGCTAAAATACCAGAGCTATTGTTTTCTCCAATCACAAAATGCCAAGCATCTTTTACAAATGGTCTAGTCATTGAAGCTAGAATATTTTTGCGTTTTGCTGCTGCGAGTTGATAAGGCTCACTTTCTGCAAAACTCACACTTAACACTTTATAATCACTATTTTCTGCAAGTTCCAAACTACTAAAAACTCTTGCCAAATCATTAAGCTGAGGAGTACAAATCCCAGCACATCTAAAGTAGTTTAAAGTTAAGATAGTTGGTTTACCATCCATATATTTTCTTAATGTAACACTCTTACCTTTTTCATTGATAAATGTTAAATCAAGAGGTACCATATTGCCCAATCTTTCATTAGTACCGAGTTTATCAGCATTTACGAAAGAAATAAGTAAAGATAGTACCAGTATCAATCTTGTCATATAGACTCCTAAATTCCTTATCTAGCAACTATAAAACATCCAAATATGCTCAACAATTGCTAGAAAATTGGACGAATTATACAAAAAGCTACTTTAAATAAGCCTTGGATTTAGTATAATTTTTTATTATATTAGATACATATAATTATTATTATAATAACTTATCTGGTTTTGTTAAAAAGAGCGTAATTATTGCGATTGAAGAAAAAAGAAGAAAAAACATTACATTACCGCTTAACTTATATGCGATAATTCCAAAAATTGTATTTCCTTGTGGAATTAAAAAAAGTAGTAGTTTTGTATGTTTTTTAATTTTAGGAAGTCGCTCTAAATAATTGTCATATTTTCGTACATGCACAACATGACGATGAAGAAGAAGATAATAAAGTATAGGTAACTCGATTAATTTGTAAACAATAAGAGCAAATAAAAAATAGTTGTTGTAAGAGCCACCAAAATAAGAAGTAGGAGTAATTTTAAAATTGAAACTCACAATGATGGCAAGTATGGCAAGTAAAACGACTACGCCCATCATAATGGCACGCCGCTTACTCAGATGAAGAACTAAATCTTGCATTGATTTAGTATAGGTTTCTTAAAAAAGCACCCATGTATGTTCCAACAGCACCTAAAAAGATATTTAGTGGTAATAAAAATGTATTAACTAGATAAATAGCATCTTTTGCTTTGTTCCCTTTATATCTATCTACACCTGATCTTGTTAATGTATAGAGTATTAAAAACATATTTAAAACCATTACAGCAAATACACTACCATTAGCATTGATAAGTTTGTACATATCAGCATTATTCATATCTAAAACAAATCCATCAAAATCATAAGCATTATCTTTGTATCCTAAAGCAAAAAATATTGCTGTTACAAATAATATAAGAATAAATGGTGTTAAAAAAAGAAAATATTTTTTAACAACAGCAACTCTATCTGCAAATCTATCTTCAATCGCCAACTCTTTACTAGTCTGAAAACCAATAAACCATAAGGCTATCATTCCACCTTCCCAAACCATTGCACTAAAAACATGCACAAAGATGATGGTAGTAGGGTAATCTGTCATCAGTTGATATATAAAATCTCTCACATAAATTCCTAAACTATTAATTTTTGTAATATTAGCTAGTTATTTATTTAAAAAGACTTAAATAATAAAATTTTATATTTATCTTCTATATTCTTTAATCATATTTTTAAATTCACCAAAAATATAGGCACTTTCTTTTGGACCAGGACTAGCTTCTGGGTGATGTTGCACTGAAAAAATAGGCTCATCTTTGTATCTTAAACCTTCAATAGTATTATCAAAAAGATTTGTATGTGTTACCTCTGCAATCTCAGTGATGTTATCAGGAACATTGTAGTTATGATTTTGAGCTGTAATTTCAACTAAACCTGTTTGATTATTTTTAACAGGATGGTTTCCACCATGGTGACCAAACTTAAGCTTAAAAGTATCATAACCATGTGAAATAGAAAGTAGTTGATGCCCTAAACAAATACCAAACATAGGTATCTTTGCAGATATAAGTTTTTTAATCTGCTTTTGCTCTTTTTTCAAAACTAATGGATCGCCTGGACCATTTGATAAAAACACACCATCAATCAGACCAGCGCTATACTTTTCTATCAAATCTTCACCTATAAAATCATTAGGTATAACTTCAACACCAATACCTGCGTTTACAAGTTCATTTAAGATATTTCTCTTTACACCGAAGTCTACAACAGCAATTTTAACATCTGCGATTGAAGCTTCTTTATACTCGAAGTCTACTTTATCATAAGTTGAACTTGTGTGAATATAACTCTCTTTCGTACTTACCTGCTTTATGTAGTTAATATCTTCTATGCGAGGGGTATCTTCTAAAATTGCTTTTAACTCTTCTTTATCACTTATCTTAGTGGATGCTACCATCATCATAGCACCTTCACTTCTAAGCATTTTAGTTAGGTAACGAGTGTCTATATCGCAAATACCTATGATGTTGTGTTGCACTAAAAAATCTGCCAATGAATCTTCAGCTCTAAAGTTTGAGTATCTCTCTTGATATTTTCTAACTATCATCCCTTTTGCGAAGGCAGATAGACTCTCCATATCTTGTTTGTTTACACCAACATTTCCTATCTCTGGCATTGTAAAAGTTACAAACTGACCAGCATAAGAAGGATCTGACATAATCTCTTGATAACCACTCATAGAAGTATTAAATACAATTTCGCCTACGCTTGTAGTATCTGCGCCAAAACTATTTGCTTCAAGATAAGTTCCATTTTCAAGATAAATATAAACTTTTTTCAAAGAATCAGATGCACTCACTACTCCATACCTCTTTTTGTTAGCTCTTCTCTGTAAAGTTTTTCATGTAAAATCTCAAATTCATCTGTTCCCGGAATAAATTTTCTTTTATAAGAACGAATTTTGTCCATAACAGCATCTTCTATCTCAGATGTATCAGCCATAAAAGATGTCATCGCATTGTAAATAACATTTTTAATACGATTTTCAGTCACATCAAAGTGGATTAAATCTTCTTCATATAGTTCATCTAAAATCTTGTGTGCTATATCAGAGAATCTTTCTTCATAGTTTAAAATAACACCAAATTCAGGCGCTAATTTTTTCTTAATCATAAAGAAAAGTTGACGCTCATCAGCTAACATAAACTCAATCTCTTCTTCATTCTCATCACAAATTTCATGTGTTTTTTCTTCTAATGCCATTTCTTGTTGCACATTAGCAGTGAGAATTTTTTGGGCTTCTAAAGCAACAGCTTCTAAGCCTTTAGTCATAGTTACGATACCACTTTTGTTTAAATCTATTGATATTTTATTTGAGATGTGAGGAATACTTTTAAGTGATAATTTCATTATTTTGGACCTTGCTTTATTTGATAAAGCTATTTTACAATAATTTAGGTAAAAGTTTGATTACTTCGAAAGTAGTATGGTAAGTTGTGAAGCTTTTTTTGCATCCATTTTCATTAAGATTTGTCCAATTGTTTTTGGTTTTAAGGCTTGTAAAATAGATATAGCATCCTCTTTTTGCATATCTGAAAGTATATTTGCTGCTGAACCTGCTTTCATTTTTGCAAAAGTTTGCGCAATTTTACTCATTTTAATTCTTTTCAATTCTTTTAAAACAGCATCATTTTTAGTTAGCATTTTCTTAATAGAATCTTCTTTTAGAGTAATCTCTGATAATTTATTGTTCACTTCTTCTTCTTTAAGACTGAGCTTACTTTCTTTCTTTTTTAGAAGTGCTTCTGTAGCAACTTTAAGTGAATCAAGTGCTTGTTTTTGTTCATCTATTCTCTCAAGCTCAACCAAGAGTTCACTTTTTCTTTCTTGAAAAATCTGTGTACATTCAAAAAGTCTATCACTTGTTTGCATGGAAAGAAGTGATGAATACATCAGTGCCATAAATAGTACATATTTCATAAGCCAACCTCTATGTTCTTTTTTCTTGCATACGTCAACAAAGCAACTTCATCTAACTCTTTTGCTTCTTCTTTTTTTCTTTTTTTGATTATTTTTTTAATCTCTTCAAGCTCAAGATAGTTAAATTTTTCAAACTCAACCATATCAAGTTTAAGTTGTTGTTTTGCATGCGATACTTGATCTTTTGCAAAGCTGACCCAGTTTTGATTGTGTTTTATCAGGTGTCTACTTGAATCTAGTAGCGCTCTTGAAGCTAAAAAACCTGACATTATGCCACTTTTTGGAGCGTCTATATCATCGAGTGCATTTATAGAAAGTTCTAGTGCCATTGCAGCACTATTAAGGTCTGCGTTTGCACTTTGAACAACTCGTTCACTCTTTTTCATTGTACTTTTTTTAATAGTAACCAAAGAGCTAAAACGAGTTTTCATCTAGTCAAATGCCTTTACCTAAAGTATTATAGTATCATCTCTTTCTGGGGAAGTAGAGATAATACCTACTTTTGTTTTACTTATTTCTTCGATGATTTTAACATAATCTTGTGCAGATTGTGGTAAATCCTCAAAAGTTCTCGCTCCAACAGAGTTATCCCAACCTTTAAAACTTTTATAAATCGGTGTAACATTTTGTAAATCAGACGGAAGGTAATCTATCTCTTTGCCATTATATTCATAAGCAACACACACTTTTACCTCATCAAAACCATCTAAGACATCAAGTTTCATAAGAGCTAGCTCATCACAACCATTTAAACGAGAGGCATATCTTGTAGCAACTGCATCAAACCAACCACATCTTCTAGCACGACCAGTTGTAGTTCCAAACTCATGTCCTTGCTCGCCTAGACGCTTGCCATCTTCACCTAAATCTTCACTTGGAAATGGACCATTCCCCACACGAGTACAGTATGCTTTTACAATCCCTGTAACTTTGCCAATATCTTTAGGGTTAATTCCGAGTCCAGTACACGCTCCTGCACTAACAGTTGAAGAAGAAGTCACATAAGGGTAAGTTCCATGGTCAATATCAAGCATTGTTCCCTGAGCACCCTCGAGAAGAACTTTTTTGTTATCTTCATCTAAAGCTTTCCAAACTAATTGTGTTGTATCTGTAATAAACAAGCCTAGTTTCTCTTTATACTCAATAAGTTCTATTAAAAGCTCTTCTCTTTTTGGTGCATGTAAATCCATAGCATCAAAGATAGGCTTGTTTTGCTCAAAATAATCCAAAATAGTTTGAGTTAACAGTTCAGGATTTAAAAGTTCACCTACTCTCAAACCAATTCTATTGATTTTATCAGAATATGCAGGCCCTATGCCTTTGCCAGTTGTACCGATGGCTTTATCGCCCTTCAATCTCTCTTTTGCTTGGTCAATTTGTGCATGATAGGAGAGATTTAGATGCGCTTTATCTGAAATAAATAGACGACCTTCTAAACCTTCAAACTGTTCCATCTCTTCTATAATAGAAGAGGGAGAGAGTACTACACCATTACCAATAACATTTATTGCCTTTGGATTAAGTACACCTGATGGAATAAGGTGAAGTGCATGCATAACACCATCGACCCAAATAGTATGACCAGCATTGTGACCACCTTGGCTTCTACAAACCATGTCATACTCTGCTGCTAGTCTATCGACTATCTTCCCCTTACCTTCGTCACCCCATTGGATTCCAACAATTAAATCTGCTTGCATATTTATCCCTATTACTTTGTTAATTCTTCACAGAGTGTATCTGTGTATATCGCAAAACCAACTGAAGTTAGGTCTGCATTTTTATATCTTCCGCCACGAGCGAACACTTCATTATCTTTTATAGCTCTAAAAAAAAGTTCATCATAATAAAGCATTTTTGCGTAGTACATTGGTGCTAAAACACTATTTTCACATTTCATTTGTGAGCAAAGTTCTTTCATTTTAGCAAGTTCATTTTTGATAGCCTCTGGTGCAATCTTCATCACTTCATCAATCTGCTCAACATACTGAAGATAAACAAGTTTTTCTACCCAGTCAACCTTGAGACTTAAAAACTTCTCTATGTTAATATGGCGAAAATCATCTATACTTAACACGTCAAACATCTCTACTAAAATCTCTGGGATTTTAATGTTAGATATTTGTATAAGTGGTTTTACTTCTAGTTTATCAAAGATATTTACAGCTAAATTCATCACAGATGAAAGCTTTTTCTCTCCCATAAACTCAACACCAACTTGATACTGTTCTGTTGTAGGGTAAGTAACAACAGGTTGAATGTAAAACCATTTTTTTTGAGAATTATTCGCACCTAAACGCTTCTCTATAATACGCACAACATCTATGGTAGAGTCAGCTCGCAAAGAGATAGAATTATTTTTTGCATCATTGACACGAATAAGTTTTTTCTTATCGGCAATACTTAGATGTTGATGATATGAAAATATAGGAGTAACTATCTCTTGGAATCCATTTTCATCTAAAATCTCACTTGCAATATTTTCAATATGGCGTTTTATTTTAGCAGATTTACCAAAATAAAGTTTTGTGCCGTTAGGTATTTCATGCTCAAGTATCATCTATATCTCTTTTTGTTCTAATGCATATTTAAAATAAGTTTCATTATATACTTTTGAAGCAATCCCTGCATATTCGATTCTTCCCATTCGGTGAAGTATAAGTTCTATTGAGTTTACAACCCAAATAGACTCATAAATTTCAATTAGTCCCATCTGGTTAATACGAAAAATCTTACCCTTAAGATGATCTTGACCGCCAGCTACATTAACACCATACTCTTCTTTTAAAGCCGAACGAATTTTTGAAGCGTCTTTATCATCAATAGTTGTCATACTCTTTGCTGGAGTAGTTGGATATATATGTAAACCTATCGCTTCTAACGCCGCTTTTGTTGCTTTAGCACGTCTAGCAGTGTTACAGTAAAGTATGCCAACTCCGCCTTGCTTTTCTATAGTCTCTAAAACTTCTAAAAGACCAATAATAAGAGTAGTTGCTGCTGTATATGCAGTCGTATTTTGACGCTGTTTTTTAATCTCTGATGCAAGGTTAAGATAGTAGCCAACTCCTGATCCAATGGTCTCAATAGCTGCGTTTGAAAGACCTAAGATAGAAAGACCGGGAGGTAACATAAGTGCTTTTTGACTTCCTGCAATGAGACAATCAATATTTGACACATCAATTCTCTCAACACCAACAGCAGTAATACCATCAGCGATAATCATAATGCTAGGATTAATCTCTTTTACAGCCTTTGCTAACTCTTCAACAGGATGACGAAGTCCGCCAGCTGATTCACTAATCTGAACTGCAACAGCATCAATATCTGCGTTTGCCTTAACTACGTTTACAACTTCTTCAATAGTTACAGGAGTATCCCACTCATTCTTAATCTCAACATTTTTAAGTCCATGAGCAGTAGCAATCTTGCCAAAACGCTCACCAAACTTTCCAGAATTAACACTTAAAAGCGTGTTTTTACAAAGATTGATTACAGCCGCTTCCATAGCACCTGTGCCACTAGACGCAATCATCACTACTTCATCAGTAGCAAAAAGATTAAAAAGATGCTTACGCGTTTTTTCAAAAATAGCTTCAAATTCTGGTGTACGGTGATGCATAGTCTCATCACTCATAGCATTACGAACATTTTGTGGCACTGGAGTTGGACCTGGTGTAAAAAGTAACATATATTTTCCTGTTGCGTTTAAAATAAAACCTCGTATTATATCGAAACTAACTAAATTTACAATACACTAACCTAACTCTTTTGTTAGATTGTTAAATTTTTCATGTAAAGATGGAATATCTAAAAAATCTAAAAAATCTTTATATTTTTGAATTTCTGTTTTTTGCTCAGTTAGTAGTTCTTTGTTACGCTCAATTTCTAATTTATTCTTAACAAGTTCATCTTGATTTTCATCGAACTTTACTTTGTATATTTTTAATTCATTTTGATATTTGATAGCTTTAGCTTTATACTCTTGCTCTTTTGCAACTTTTTGAGAATCTTCTTCTATCTTTATTTTTTCATGCTCTTTCTTGCTCGCTTCTTCTCTCGCTTGAAGTCTATCTTTTATCTTCTGTTGAAACTCTTTTTCACGCTGCACTTTTCTATCTTCTTTAGCTTGTACTTCAATCTTTTGCTCATGTTGGAGTCTTTTTTCTTCTTCTTTGGCTTGAATTTCTTCTCTGTCCACTTCGTCAATATTTACATTGAATTCAGTGTTATTATTTATCCATTTTGCAACTTCTATGGCTTCTAATTTCCAACTATCTTGAGGCATTTTTTTTATAATTTGCTCTGTGTACTTGTTTGTGTATACGCGTGCAATAGTCAGTGAACCAATTTCCCTTAAAATGCTAGCTGCAAGAAGTTTGGCGCCACTACCACTGTTTCCCCAATCAAATCCATTTCCTGAATCGTCATAGTTTTGATTTGTTAACACTAAATCAAGATTTAAATATTTTACAGAGTTAACCCCGTACATCTCTCTAGAAGCAACAAAAAACTTACCTTTTAGTGAATTAGCCATCAAGTTTTTCCATATTATATAAATTTATTATAATGAATTATATCACTAAAATACAAATTAAGAGTAACGATCACTTGTTCTATTAAACTGATGTGTAAGACACTAAATTTAAAGAAAATTTTTGATTTGAATGTTATAATTCGATAAAGAAAAGCTCTAAAATCTATAAAATGAAGGATTTACTATGATGTTACACCCAGCTACAGCTCACTTTGCTATTGTTTTACCTGTTGTTGCTTCAGTTTTTGGACTTATATACCTTGCTACAAGAAGCGAGAGTATGTCTAAAATATCTTCGCGTGCTACACTACTTGCTGCACTTGCAATGATTGGCGTTTGGTATACAGGAAATGATGCAGGTCCACTGATTTATGATTATTTAAGTGCACATGGAAAAGAGGAACTTCTAGAACACAAAGAACTTGGTTTATACCTTGCAATTGCGATGGGTATTATTGCTCTTTTAAAAATAATAGGATGCAAAACTAAAAAGTTTGCTATTGAGGCTTTAGCAATTGTGCTACTTTTAGCTACAACAGCTACAACATTTTTACAAGGTAAACATGGTGGGGAATTAGTTTATAACTATGGTATGCCATTTAAAGCTTATAAAATTCAAGATATTCTTAGTAAAACGCAAGCCTCAGCTGAAGATATGGAAGAGGACGAAGAGAAAGTTGAGGCTTATGAAGATGCTATGGATGAAATAAATACTATTTCTGCGAAAGTAGACAAAGTTTATGGTAATGCTCCAAAAGAAGAAGCCATAGATGATGAAGAGTAATATAGCATTATGACAATCTTTGATTCAATCATTTTAGGTGTTATAGAAGGTTTTACCGAGTTTTTACCTATCTCTTCAACTGGGCATCTTATCGTTGCAAGTCACTTTTTAGGCATAAACCAAACAAGTGTCACAAAAGCGTATGAGGTTATTATTCAATTTGCAGCTATCCTTGCTGTTATTTTGAATTATAAAGAAAAATTCACCATCAAAAAGATTGATTTATGGACAAAGGTTTTTATTGCATTTATCCCTATCGGTGCTGTAGGATTTCTTTTTTCTCACCAAATCAAAGAGCTATTTAGTATCAATATCGTTGCCACCATGTTTATCATTGGTGGTGTCATATTTCTTATCGTTGAAAAGTTTTTTATTCCCAACGAAACAAATTTAACTGATAATGTTGAATCAGTAACGCTTAAACAGTCTATCATCATTGGTTTTGCCCAAATTTTTGCGCTTATCCCAGGAACAAGTCGAGCTGGTTCAACTATTATTGGTGCACTTTTAGTCGGACTTGATAGAAAAGCAAGTGCAGAGTTTAGTTTTTTACTTGCGTTTCCTGTTATGAGTGCTGTAACTGCTTATGATTTACTCAAACATTACCATGAGTTTAGTGATACAAACATCACAACTTTAGCCGTTGGATTTGTTATTTCATTTATTGTAGCCTATGGAACAATCAAACTCTTTTTAAAATTTTTAGAAAAATTCACATTTGTATCTTTTGGTATATATAGAATTATTTTTGGCGTCTTATTATTAATCCTGTTTAATTAAAAAAATTTAAATAGTTTTTAAGATTTTCTTTGCAAGCATCAATGCTTTTGAGCGATGAGAAAGTTTTTTCTTTATATCGTTAGGTAGTTCACCCAATGTTTTAGTGTAACCTAATGGCACAAACATTGGATCATATCCAAATCCACCCTCACCTCTTCTTTGCGTTAGAGCCGTTCCATACATCCAACCATGAACTGTTCTTTCACTCGTTTTTGTGACAATTGCGAGAGCTGCTGTATAAAAAGCTGGTGAACTCTCTACACCTTTAGCTTTTATATCATCCATGAGTTTTACTAGGTTGTCTTTATCACTTGCATTTTCTCCTCCATACCGTGCACTATAAATCCCTGGTGCACCATCCAAAACATCAACACTTATTCCACTATCATCCGCTATTACTATTACACCTTTATCATTAAGAGCATTAAATACAGCTCGTGCTTTTATAAGGGCATTATCTTTAAAAGTATCTGCATCTTCTATGATTTCAAACTCCTCTATAAGTTCAGAATAAGGCACAACTTCATAATCTTCACAGAGTGCTTGAATCTCTCTCACTTTTCCTTTATTAGATGTAGCTAAAACTAATTTCATATTTTATTCCTTATATATATTTAACAATATTTTGTAGTATAATCTCGCAATTATACTATAAAGGCTTTCATAATGATGAAAAAAGTTTTACCTTTATCTTCGATTTTATTTCTTAGATTTTTAGGTCTGTTTTTAGTTTTACCTGTACTTTCTGTTTACGCACTTGATTTAGATGGTGCTACACCATTCTTAGTTGGTGTTGTTGTCGGTGGTTATGCCCTCACTCAAGCAATATTTCAAGTTCCATTTGGAGCGATGAGCGATAAAATTGGGAGAAAACCGACTATACTTGTTGGCTTACTCCTCTTTTTTGTGGGTTCGATTATTTCTGCTTACTCAACAGATATATATGTCCTTATGATTGGTCGTTTCTTGCAAGGTGCTGGGGCTATTGGCTCTGTTATACCTGCCATGATTGCCGATGTTGTTGAAGAAAAAATTCGTGGGAAAGCGATGGCTGTGATGGGTGGATTTATTGCTATTAGTTTTGCAATTTCCATGACTCTAGGGCCAATCCTTGCTTCAAACTTTGGAATTAGTACTATATTTTTTATTACTGGTGGTTTAGCACTTTTAGGGATACTTATCCTTTTTACAAAAGTTCCAACACCTCCAAAAATCAAACATATTTATCATGGAAAAGTTACAACAAAAGATATTTTAAAAGACAATAACCTTTTAAATATGATTGTTATTAATGCAATGCAAAAAGGTTTAATGACAATGGCATTTGTTCTTATCCCTATCTTACTAACAAGACCAGAGTATGGCTTTAACTGGGAAAAATCCGAACTTTGGATGGCATATGTTCCAGCAATGATAGCTGGTTTTCTTGCAATGGCACCAGCTGCAATACTCGGCGAAAAGAAAAATATTCCTAAACAAATATTTCTTCTTTCTATTGTGCTATTTTTAGCTGCATTTTTGATTATGGGCTTTACTCACTCAAGTACTGTTTTTGTTATTGGTGTTGTTTTCTTTTTTATTGGTTTTAATATGATGGAGCCACTTGTACAATCAATGATATCAAAATTTGCTCGTGTTCACCAAAAAGGAGCAGCACTTGGTATCTCAAATTCAGCTGCTTACTTTTTCACATTTTTGGGTGGAACATTTGCCGGTCTCTTTTTAGATATAAGCAATAGAAAAGATTTAGCAAGTATTACTGCTGTTATCATTGTACTGTGGCTTATCTGGACAGCTTTAAAGCTTCAAAATCCTATAAAGCATTCACACCTATATGTCCCACGAGATAGTGTTGATGAAAGTAAATTAGCGAACTTAGAGCATGAAGATATAGCTGAATGGTTTATTAATGAAACTGAAAATGTTGTTATTATTAAGTATGTTAGTGACGCAATTAGTGAAGATGAGTTAAAAGCAAAAATAGTTAAATAACTATTTCTAGCTTTAGAATGAGCTTTTGCTCATTCTAGTGGGTAACATATATAAGTAGAGTTTAAAACTCTACTTCTGAGGCACTGTATACATATTGTAGTAACGACCTTCAAACTTAGGTGGTTTTTCCATCACTGCAATATCTTCAACCATTGGCCAAACTCGCATAAGGACTTCTCTACCAGCTTGAGGGTTTGCCATCTCACGACCGCGTAAAAATACTCTAAACTTAACATGAAAGCCTTTTTCTAAAAATTCTCTTGCATGTTTTATCTTAAAGTTTATGTCATTTTCAGCAATTTTAACCGAAAGCTTAATCTCTTTAACAACAATCTTAACTTGATTTTTACGCTGTTCTTTGAGTTTTTTCTCTTCTTGGTATCTAAATTTACCGTAATCCATAATCTTTGCAACAGGTGGTTTTGCATCTGGAGCGATTAGAACTAAATCCTGCCCTAACTCATTTGCTTTATCCATAGCCTCATCAAAAGAGATAATCCCTAAAGATTCTCCTCCATCTACATTACATCTTAACTCTGTTGCACGAATATCGTCATTCATTATTACACGGTTTTTCTTTTGATTCAAAAATTTACCTCATTTATTTTAGTTTGTATAAGCTTTAGAAAATCTTCTTCGCTTAAGTTATATTGCTCTCTAGTTCTTCTATCACGAATAGCTACTGTTTTGTTCGCTATTTCCTCATCCCCAATAACAACTATCATGGGAACACGAGTCTTTTCTGCAATTCTAATCCTTTTATTTAAAGAATCATTCTTTGCATATATCTCACTATCGGCATTAATGTCGATAAGTTTATCTGATAGTAGCTTAGCATAATCTTTATGCACTTCTGCAACTGGTACAATTGCCACTTGCGTAGGGGCTATAAACATAGGAAATTCACCAGCATAATGCTCAGTCAAAATCCCAATAAAACGCTCAAAAGAGCCTAAAATAGCACGATGAATCATAACTGGCTGAATCTTGTTATTGTCTTCGCCATTATATTCAAGTTTAAAACGCTCAGGAAGATTAAAATCTAACTGAATTGTTCCACATTGCCACTCTCGACCAATCGCATCAAGGATTTTGATGTCAATTTTTGGACCATAAAAAGCGCCGCCACCCTCGTCTATCTCATAAGGGAGTTCATTTTTATCCATTGCACTCTTGAGTGCAGCAGTTGAAATATCCCACACTTCATCATCTCCAACAGCCTTCTCAGGTTTAGTTGAAATCATCATTTTGTATTCAAAATCAAAAGTAGTCATGATTTTATCTACAAAATCAACTACTTCTATGATTTGCTCTTCAATCTGATCTGCAGTACAAAAAATATGTGCATCATCTTGTGTAAATTCACGAACACGGAAAAGTCCATGAAGTGCACCTGTAAACTCATGACGATGAACAACACCATACTCAAAGTATTTGATAGGTAAATCTCTATATGAATGAAGTTCATCTTCATATACTTTAATATGACCAACACAGTTCATCGGTTTTACACCAAATTCTAACTCGTCAATATGAGTGAAGTACATATTTTCACCATAATTTTGATAATGCCCAGAAGTTTTCCATAAATCTGAACGCAATAATTCAGGACCACGAACTGGCTGATACCCACGCTTTCTATGGGCTTTAAAAAGAAGTGATTCTAAACGAGAGCGAAGTCTTCCACCAGCTGGCAACCAAATAGCAAAACCTGCACCAACCTCTTCACGGAAAGTAAAAAGCTTCATCTCATTTCCAATCTTACGATGATCTCGTTTTTCAGCCTCTGCCAACATATCCATATGGGCTTTTAATGATGCTTTATCAGCGAATGCTATACCATAGATACGCGTTAGCATCTCATTTTTGGAATCACCACCAAGGTAAGCTCCTGCTAATTTAGTAAGCTTAAAGTAACGGATTAGCCCAATAGATGGCAAATGTGGTCCACGACATAAGTCTTCAAAATCACCTTGTTTATATATAGAAACAGTATCATCAGTAATTCTCTGCATTACAGCTAATTTTAAATGGTCATTTTTAAACTTCTCTTTTGCTTCATCCATCGAAATATTATACTTTTCTATAGGATATTTCTTTTTAGCGAAAGAGAGCATCTGTTTTTCTATCTTTTTAAGATCTCCAGCACCTATTTCAGATTCTGTTTTAAAGTCATAGTAAAAGCCCTCTTTAACTGTTGGTCCTACGTAAAATTCAGCATCTGGGTACAGTGATTTTATAGCTTGAGCCATAAGATGCGCGGTAGAGTGGCGAAGAATTTCTAAACTATCAGGGGAGTTATCAAGATGAATCTGCTCACCCTCAAAACCTAACTCTTTTGCAGTCTGTGTATCAATAATTTCACCATTATGTTTTATAGCAATTTCATTCAATTTATATTGTCCTAATTTTATTTTATAATTCAGTTTTTAAAACTGCACCATTTGATGCGTTTGATACTAAAAGCTGATAGCGTTTGAGCCACTTTGATTTTACTTCATTTTTATATGGAACATAGTGATCTTTTCTTCTAGCTAACTCTTCACCATCTACATTAAGTTCTAATATATGCTTATCGACATCTAGTTCTATCTCATCACCATCTTCGATAAGAGCAATCAAACCACCCTCAGCAGCTTCTGGAGAAACATGCCCAATACTAGCACCCTTTGTAGCACCAGAAAAACGACCATCAGTAATAAGTGCAACACTCTCACCTAGCCCCATTCCTTGAATCAAGGCAGTAGGAGCCAGCATTTCTTGCATACCTGGACCACCTTTTGGACCTTCATAACGGATAACTACAACATTGCCCTCTTTTACTTTATGTCCCATAATCCCAGCTATCGCTTCAGGTTGCGAGTTGAAACAAACTGCTGTTCCTTTAAAATGTCTCATGCTGTCAACGATACCTGCAGCTTTTATAACAGCACCCTCTGTAGCGAGATTACCAAAAAGAATAGAAAGTCCACCAACTTGTGAGTAAGCATTCTCATTTCTGTGAATAATATTTTCATCTAAAATTTTAGAATCTTTGATCCGCTCACCAATTGTTTCACCAGTAATCGTTAAAGCATCAAGTTTAAGTACATCATTCCCTCTATGGGAGACTTCACTCATAACAGCGTTTACCCCACCAGCATCATCAACATCTTTCATATGAACAGTTGTTAATGATGGAGAAATCTTCGCAATATGAGCTACTTTATCTGCAATTGCGTTTATATTTTCTATTTTAAAATCCACATCAGCTTCTCTTGCGATAGCCAACATATGAAGTACAGTATTTGAACTTCCACCCATCGCCATATCTATTGTAAACGCATTGTGTATTGCTTTTTCATTTAAAATATTTTTAAAGTTGTATTTAGAATTGTCTTCCATTTTTGCAAGTTCAACGATTCGTTTCGCAGCAGTTTTAACCATTGCTATTCTCTCGGGTGTCATGGCTAAAACTGTACCATTTCCAGGAAGTGCTATACCCATCGCTTCACAAAGTGTATTCATAGAGTTTGCTGTAAACATACCAGAACAACTGCCCCCTGAAGGACAAGCCTCACACTCTATCTCATAAAGTTCTTCATCAGTCATCTTACCTTCAGCGTGCTGACCAACTGCTTCAAACGCAGTCGCAAGGTCTATAGGCGTACCATCTTTTTTGTGACCAGCTGGCATTGGACCACCTGAAACAAAAATAGTAGGAACATTGACACGCAAAGCCCCCATAATCATACCTGGTACAATTTTATCACAGTTAGGGATACAAATCATCGCATCAAGCTTATGTGCATTCATCACAGTTTCGATAGAATCTGCAATAATCTCACGAGATGGAAGTGAATAAAGCATTCCATCATGTCCCATAGCTATCCCATCATCGACACCTATTGTATTAAAAACAAAAGGAACTCCACCAGCTTCACGGATAGCTTCTTTAACTATCTCTCCATATTCATGTAGGAAAAAATGTCCTGGAATAATATCGATGTAGCTGTTTGCAATACCAATAAATGGCTTCTCAAAATCTTCATCTTTAAGACCTGTTGCGCGTAGCAATGAACGATGAGGGGCTTTATCGAACCCTTTTTTTATAGTATCACTTCTCATCAATATCCTTATATATAGTTTACTCTTTAATTATGAACGCGATTATAGCACTTTTTTGATAATTTATACTAAATACTCTTTACAAATTGAAAACAATCGGCTATAATTCCGGCTCACTTACAAAGTTTGTAAGAGTTGGATGCGGGAATAGCTCAGTGGTAGAGCATAACCTTGCCAAGGTTGGGGTCGCGAGTTCGAACCTCGTTTCCCGCTCCATATAATGTTAATATTATTAATAACTGTGATTTCATAACAGATGCCCGGGTGGCGAAATTGGTAGACGCAGGGGACTTAAAATCCCCCGGTAGCAATACTGTGCCGGTTCGAGTCCGGCCCCGGGCACCATTGATATGAAAGATAAATTGACTGGTGCCATCGCCAAGTGGTAAGGCCGCAGCCTGCAAAGCTGCTATCCCCAGTTCAAATCTGGGTGGCACCTCCAGTTTAAATAATTTCTTATCAAA
>JASFZD010000139.1:0-3722 GCA_045046645.1 Sulfurimonas sp.
ATATTTTCAAAAAGCTTATTATGTCTTTTATAATGAGATTAATTTCAAAAAATATGATGAGTATGATGAGTATATTGCTGAAAATGAACTAAGATGTTTCAATGGAGATGTTGTAAAGAGTCGAGAAGAGTTAGAGATTTCAAATTTTTTATACTTAAACCAAATTTCATATAAGTATGAAGCGAAGTACGAATATACAACAGAGAACGAAGAATATAGACAGTATCAGCCAGACTTCTATCTTCCAGAGTATAAGATATATATTGAACATTTTGGTATTAACAGGGATGGAAGCACTGCGTCATTTGTTGATGGTAAAAAATATAATGAAGATATAAAATGGAAAAGAGAGCTACACCAAAAATATAAAACCGAACTTATAGAGACTTTTAGCTACGAAGGCAGAGAGGGTTGTCTAACTGAGAATTTACAAAAAAAACTTATGACTAAAGGGGTTTACTTTAATCCTATTTCCAAAGAAAATGCTGTTGAGCTTTTTAGAGAAAATGGAACTACGAACGTATTTGTGAAACTCGTTGCAACATTTTTAAATAACTACAAAGCAAGCAAAGAAACAAAAAATAGCCTTTTAGAAAAAGCGAATAGTGCTAAAAATAAAAATAGAACACAGGCATTCCTAAATATATTTTTTAAAATCGAAAATGCTTATGAAGAATATCAAAGAGCTTGCGGAGTAATTGATTTTAACGATATGGTTATTGTAGCTACAAAATACATAAGAAGCAAAAAATATATAAGTCAATATAAATATGTGCTAGTGGATGAATTTCAAGACATATCATTTGTGAGAGCACAGATGGTAAAAGAACTTGTTTCACAAAATAAAAATACTTTGTTGTGTGCAGTTGGTGATGATTGGCAATCAATTAATAGATTCGCAGGAAGTGATATATCGATTGTAAGAAATTTTGAAAAGTTTTATGGAGATAATAAGACAACCTATCTTGATTATACTTTCAGATGTAACAATATCATTAGTGATGTTTCTAAACGATTTATTGAGCGAAATCCTGAACAAATAAAAAAGCAAATAAAAACCATTAAAAAATCAAACCAAAATTCGCTTTTTATATGGTGGGATATTAATGAAATTGAAGAAGGTATAAAGAAGATACTTTTTGAAATTAGCAAAAAGAGAAAGAATCAAAATGTTTCTGTATTTATACTTGCTAGATTTTGGAGTGTTATTCCTAGTGGAATTGAAATTTTAAACAAATTGTATAAAAATATCACAGTTACAGCTATGAGTGTGCACGCATCAAAAGGGCTTGAGGCGGATTACATAATAATTCTTGGCTGTAATAGTGGCAGTACGGGATTTCCTTCTTCCAGAAGACATGATTCACTTATTGACTTGGTGCTACCAGAAAAAGAAGATTTTTCTTACGCAGAGGAAAGAAGATTATTTTATGTTGCTATGACCAGGGCAAAAGATGCGATTTACTTCTTTTCAACTATGTATAAAAAATCAGTTTTTATCAAAGAATTATTAAACCACGAAATGGAGCATATTACGCAGATAAATGGATCGGTTTCTGAAGAAATTGCATGTGATAAATGTTATACAGGATATCTTGTTAAAAGAAGAGTTAAAAAGAGTGGAAAAATATTTTTAGCGTGTTCTAATTATCCAAAGTGTAATAATACAAAAAAAATTATTTCTTGTAGCCAGTGTGGTGGCTATGACTTTACAAAAGACAAAAAAAAGGGAATATATAAATGCTCTAATAGTGCATGTGCTATGGAATTTCCATTATGTGAAAAATGTGAATCAATGATGGTAAAAAAAGAAGGGAAATTTGGTGTATTTTATGGCTGTTCCAAATATCCTAAATGTACAAACACTAAAAAATAATATAGGCTGTTTTTTCTTCAATATTATTGTGCCGCAATAAACCTTTCTTATCAAATTGACATTTCCAACAAACTTTGCTACATTTTAATATAAAATAAGGAGTTCAAAAGTGCTTCTTCCAATAAACATTGCTATAAATTTCACTAAACTACACAACAATATTTCTCTTTTCTATTAATCCGTGCTACAAACTAAAATCTAGCAATTTATTATGAAATACATATCAAATGCTTTACTTTTATTACGGATTTCGTTATAATACTCTCAGATAAAGCGTTAATAAGCTTGAAAAGGTGTATATGATGAAAAAAATATTAAAAGAAGAATCTACTGTATTTAGTAAAATGTGCAATGCTTGCAATCGTTGTGATGAAACCACAATAGATAAATGCTATCTCGTAAAAAGTTGCTATGACTCTGTTATTAAAGATAGAATTGTTAGTAACATCAAAGAAGATGAATACCCATTATGTTCACGATGTGTTCATTATCAAGGAGCTCACTCAACCGTATTTGGCGAGTGTTGGACTTGTAATAAAAATGTAATGGCATCAGTATATGACAACGACTGGGCTGATGAGAATGGTGAAGATATAGTTGAATGTGCTGAATATGTATTTGGCATACCAGATGATCGAGTGTTGGGGTAATACAAATGAAAAATATATCAATGAACACGGAAATAACAAAAGCAATTTTAGATGGTCGTAAGACTCAAACAAGGAGAGTTATCCCAATAGATACTGTAATGTATGATAATCCAACAGTATTAGAACCAGATAGTTGTGTCAAATTTAATTTTAGTGCGGGAGGATGTCAAAATTACTCAGTACCACCTTTGTTTGTAAACTCAAAATATCAAAAAGGCGACATTGTTTGGGTTAGAGAGCCTGCAAAGATATTAGGTTATTCATACGATATGTTAATGTTGAATTTTAAATATATTGCAGATAATAAAATAGAATTTATTGAGACGCCAGATAGATTTTTGCCAACACCTGAAAAAAATGCTCCAAAATGGATTTATAAGCATCAAGGTATCCCAAATGGATGCATTAAAGAGATGGCTCGTATCTTTTTGAAGATTACTGATGTTCGTGTGGAGAGATTACAAGATATAAGTTATGAGGATATTTTAAAAGAGGGATTTCCAATTGATAGCTATGAGATGAAAAACACATTAAAATTGTATTCAAATGATACTAATGGAGAGATTGATTTTGAAGAAGATAGAGCATCTGAATGGTGGAAAATTATATGGGATAAAACAGCAGAAAAAGGTTACAAGTGGGAGGATAATCCTTATGTATTTGTATATGAGTTTGAGAGAGTGAACAAAGATTGGAGTGACTACAATGAGTAAAATATTATATACCACAGAATATGGCGAAGTAAGCTATGATTTAGAATATTGGAAAGAATATAAAAAATGTAATAATCTTAAAGAGTTGGAATTGCTTGAAACCACAGAGGATAAAGACACAAATATTCGATGGTGTACTTTATTTGGCGATTTTATAGATGATAGCGACTGCGGTAAGGCGGAGTGCAGTAAATATATTCCTCAAAATGGGAAAAGAGGAAAATGTGTTTATAAAGGGTATACCTATATTTCAACAGGCAGAAGAGTAACTATATGAAAAGAAACAAAGTTATTCCAGAGGGTTTTGCGGTTGGTTCCAGACCTCGGACCGGTAAAATATCAGATAGGGCGTTGTCAAATATAGTTGGTATTCCTGTTCAAACTCTTCAAGATTGGAAGAAGAAGGATGATAATTGGAGAAAGGTACTTTACAAACTTTTAAAAAACATGAGTGAAGACGAGATAAGGGAAAGATTAAAAAAA
>JASFZD010000140.1:0-26803 GCA_045046645.1 Sulfurimonas sp.
GACTATGTAAACTTAGTAAATGACTATTGGGTACGGCCTCATGAAGATGAAAAACCTGCAGGAGCCAAGAATGTTGAAGGGGCTTGTTACTGGTAATATTAAAAATTTAAATCTGAAGTATAATTATATGAAATTAATATTATTATAATTAGTTTTTGGTTATTATTCTTTAAAATAAATATAATTTTAAACTAGACTTATAGTAAATAAGACAATAGTGATTTTACTGAAAATTGTATAAAGGTTTAACATGCAACAAGCTAAAAAAGTAGTGAAAAATACAATGTTCCTTTATATAAAAATGGGAATTACTGTTTTTTCATCTCTTTACGCAACAAGATTGGTTCTAAATGCTTTAGGAGCAAGTGATTTTGGTATATTTGCTTTAGTCGCTGGACTCATAAGCATGTTAGTGTTTTTAAATTCTGCTATGACAGTCTCAAGCCAACGCTTTATGTCTTTTGCAAAAGGAAAAAATGATGAAGATGAAGAAAAAAATGTTTTTAGTATAAGCGTTATTCTTCACATACTTATAGCCTTTATAATTGTAGCATTATTAGAAAGCATTGGTCCATTTCTTTTTAATGGCCTACTAAACATTGATATAACTAGGATAGAAACTGCAAAAATCCTTTATCAATTTATGATTTTAGGTACAATTTTTACAATTTTATCTGTGCCTTACGATGCTGTTATTAATGCTAATGAAGATATGTTTTTTATTGCTATTTTAGGTATATTTGAATCATTATTAAAACTTTTTATAGCATTATACATTACAGAAATTCAAAACGACAAACTCATGGTCTATGGCTATTTAATGGCTTCTGTTATAGGTATCTTGTTGCTTATCAAAGGATTCTATAGTCACAAAAAATATAAAGAGGTTCACTTTAATATAAAAAAACACTTTAATAAAATTTTATTTAAAAGAATGTATAGTTTTGCTGGTTATACACTAATTGGAATATCTACTCAGATGATAACAAGTTATGGGCAAGGTATTGTGCTAAATATTTTTTTTGGAACTATTGTGAATACAGCTCAAGGTATTGCAGCACAAATAAACGGGCAATTAGGTGCTTTTGCTCTTACAATGTCAAAAGCATTAAATCCTATGATTGTAAAAAGTGAAGGAGCCGGAAATAGAGAGCTTATGCTTAAAGCTTCTTTTATCGGTAGTAGAATTGCCTTTTATTTATTGATACTTTTTTACATACCTGTAATCTTAGAGATGCCCACTATTTTTAAATATTGGCTTGTACATGTCCCTGAATATACAATTGTATTTGCTACATTGCTTTTAGTAAGAAGTTTAATAGAGGAGTTATATATAACTTTATCTACTGCTATATTTTCTGTTGGTAATGTTAAACACTTTCAAATATATAACTCAGTACTTAATCTATTGCCTTTGCCGATTGCATATATGTTTTTTAGTTTTGGATTTAAACCATATATAATTTATATAATTTTCATTTTTTATGCTTTATTGCAAGGGTCTATATATATTTATTTTGCAAAAAAAGAGTGTGGTATGTCCATAAGATTATATTTTAAAGAGGTTGTAATAAAATCAGTAATACCATTTATTTTGATATTTGCTATTGTTTCAGTACCTCATTTTTTTATCCTAAATGACTTTTATCGACTTTTATCTGTTATAGTTGTAAACTTTGTCGTATTTTCATTTGTGATCTGGAATATAGGTTTATCTGCTATAGAAAAAGAATTTGTGCTACAATTAATTTTGCGTATGAAAAAAAGGTTTACACATGAATAATATTTCCATCACTATCCTAAAAGTCTTACGCAAAGCATTTACAAATATGATATACAATTTATTAAAGATGAAAAACTAAATTACTCTGGTGTAATATTTTTAAAACTTGTACTTTTTTAAATTCTCAAAAATTGCACTTCAGATTTAAATTTTGGCATTAAAGTCTAGTAATATGAAATTAATATTATTATAATTAGTTTTTAGTTATAATTATTTACTTAAATGTGCAATAAATTATTGGGAAGTGTATATAATTATGAAAAAAAACATGATAAAGATAGCAATAGCTGGAACAGGGTATGTAGGTATCTCAAATGGGATACTCTTAGCACAACATAATGAAGTTGTAGCATTAGATATCATCCCTGAAAAAGTAGCAATGCTTAATAATCAGATTTCTCCTATTGAGGATAAAGAGATAAGTGAATATCTTGCTACTAAAGAACTAAACTTTAGAGCAACATTGGATAAAGAAGAAGCTTATAAAAATGCAGATTTTGTTATCATTTCCACTCCAACGGATTACGATCCAGATACGAACTACTTCAATACTCAGTTAGTAGAAATAGTGATACAAGATGTTTTAGATATAAATCCTAGTGCAACAATGGTAATAAAATCAACTGTACCAGTAGGTTATACAAAATCAATAAATGCAAAATTTCACACTACAAACATTATCTTTTCTCCAGAGTTTTTAAGAGAGGGAAAAGCCTTATACGACAATCTTTACCCAAGTAGAATTATAGTGGGAGAAAAAAGTGAAAGAGCTACAATATTTGCCAACTTACTTGCACAAGGTGCAATAAAAGAAAACATAAACATTCTTCTTACAGACTCGACAGAAGCAGAAGCAGTAAAACTATTTTCAAACACTTACTTAGCTATGAGAGTATCATACTTCAATGAACTAGACAGTTATGCCCAAACTCACGGTCTTAATACTAAAGATATCATAGATGGAGTAGGATTAGATCCTCGTATCGGTACACACTACAACAATCCTAGTTTTGGATATGGTGGGTACTGTCTACCAAAAGACACAAAACAACTACGAGCAAACTATAAAGATGTACCAAGTAATATTATAGGTGCGATAGTAGACTCCAATACTACTAGAAAAGATTTTATCGCAGATAGTATCATTGCTAAAAACCCTACTATAGTAGGTATCTATAGACTGGTTATGAAAAGTGGAAGTGATAACTTCAGAGCAAGTGCTATACAAGGCATCATGAAGCGCATAAAAGCCAAAGGCATAGAAATAGTAATCTATGAACCTGTTATGCTAGAAGATGAATTTTTTCACTCAAAAGTTATCAAAAATTTAGAAGAGTTTAAAGAGATGAGTGATGTTATTGTAGCGAATAGGCTTTCAGATGATATTATGAATGTAAAAGATAAAGTTTATACTCGCGATATTTTTCATAGTGATAGTTAACATGACTTATATAAGGAGCGGTGAAATATGTTTAAATTAATTAAAAGTATTTTAAAGTTTCTTATTAGCTATTATAGAAAGATTATTTTAAAAAATAAACATATAACTATAGAAAAAAATGTTTCTTTTAATCGGACAACATTCAGTTCGTTTAATAAGGTTTGCAAGAATAGTGTTGTTAATGGTGCATCTTTTGGCTCATATAGTTATATCGGTTGGAATTGTATTTTAAATAATGTTGATATCGGTTCTTATACATCAATAGGACCACATACAGAAGTAATTTATGGAACGCATGTTTTAAACTTTGTAAGTACAAATCCTGTATTTTATTCAATAAGGAAGCAATGTGGAACTTCTTTTGTAAATAAACAATTGTTTGATGAATTTATATATGTAAAAGATACTCAAAAAAGTGCTATTATTGGTAATGATGTATGGATAGGTTATGGGGTAAAAATCATTGAAGGTGTTACTATCCATGATGGAGCGGTAGTCCTTACAGGAGCAGTTGTAACAAAAGATGTTGAAGCATATTCTATTGTTGGAGGGGTGCCTGCAAAGCATATAAAATATCGATTTACTCTAGAACAAAGAGAATTGTTACAAAAATTTCAATGGTGGCATAAAGATGAAAAATGGATCAAAGATCATGTAGCATTATTTACTAATATTGATAATTTCAGTGAGTTAATCAAAAAATATTTAAATACTAAAAGAACAAATAAATGAATTTTCTATATAGGTTGATAAAATTTTTAAATCAGAAATTCAAAAGTTTTACCTCGCAATATCTAGGTGTAATTTTATTTAAAATTAATAAAATTACATTTGGAAAAGGAATTTATATAAATGGTCTTCCTGAAATGTCTATTCAAGGAGAATTTACAATTGGAAAAAATTTTAAAATAAATAGTAGAATTGGGGCTAACCCTATAGGAAGAACTTTTACTTGCATGTTTATTGTCAGAAAAAATGCAACTTTAGTTATAGGTAATAATGTTGGCATTTCTGGTACAACTATTATTTGTCAAAAAAGTATTATTCTTGGTAATAATATTAAAATTGGAGGTAATGTATGTATTTATGATACTAATTTTCATTCATTAAATCCATTATTACGTATGAGCACTAAAACTGATATTGAAGATACAATAAAAAAAGAAGTCATTATAAAAGACAATGTTTTTATAGGTGCTCATTCAACAATATTGAAAGGTGTGACTATTGGAGAAAATTCTATCATTGGAGCATGCTCAGTAATCTCAAAAAACATACCTCCTAATGAAATTTGGGTGGGAAATCCAGCTAAATTTATAAAAAAAATTGATATTTAAAGTTATATAATAGTTATGAAATTACATTCCTACAGTTTATTTATTTTTAAGGTATCATTTCTTATACTTGCATTTTTGGATCTTCAAAGGGCAGCTAACATCGGGTCGTCGTTTATACTTGGACTAATTATAAGCTTTTTAATGCTCTTAAGTTTATTTTTTTTAAAGCCTTTTTACTTTAATCAAAATGAGGACGATGCTTTAATTTGGCCTATTAAATTATTTGTACTTTGGAATATCATCTCTATAGCTAGAGGGCTGTTTGTTGCAGAAAATTATTGGGAGTGGAAGCATTTACTTGTGAATGGATTTGTTATGCTTATACCATTATTTGTGTATATTTTATCAAGCAAATCATTTTCACAAAAAATATTGTTATTTTGGACTAAATACATATTGTTTTCTATTATATTTTTTATACCTATTGCAAAAAATCCCTCTTTTTATGGACTATATCTTAACCCAATCATGCTTCTTCTTATACTCTTTCCATTATTACCCACCAGATGGAAATTTTTAGTTTTATTTTTAGTCCCTATATCAATATTAGCAAGCACAGGATCTAGATCTCTAGTAATTTATTATTCCTTGTCTACTGTACTAGGACTTTCATACTATTTCAAAGCATTTTTGAATAATTTTATATTTAAACTTGTACATAGCACTTTAATGCTGTTACCATTTGTTTTATTGATTTTAGGATTATCTGGAATTTTTAATATTTTCAAGATGGATCAGTATATAAAAGGAAACTATAGTGCTGTTTCTAATGAAACAGGAGAGGCAAAAGAAACATCACTAAAAGCTGATACAAGAACTTTTTTATATGTTGAAAATATTGGTTCTGCTTTAAAACATGATTATGTTATACAAGGTAGGACACCAGCAAATGGATATGATTCTAAATATTTTGGTAACTTTATGAAGTATGCACTTCATACAGGGAAGCAGCAACGATTTACTTCAGAGGTGGGAATCTTAAATGTATTTTTGTGGGGAGGTCTCATAGGTGTTGTGTTGTATTTTTTAATATTTTTATACGCTTCTTTTCTTGCTGTTTATAAGTCAAATAGCTACTTTATGAAAATAATAGGAATATTTGTTGCTTTTAGATGGGCTTACTCTTTTGTTGGTGAGTTTTCTACATTTAATACATTAAATATACTTTTATGGTTATTCATTTCCATGAGTTATTCAACTGAATTTCGTAAAATGAATGATGAAGAATTTAAAGAGTGGACAAAAGGTATTTTACCTAACTTTGTATATTCTAAAAGAATAAATAGGAAAAATTAGAATGATATATATTATAACACCAGTATTTAATAGAAAAAAATTTACAAGAAATTATTTAATTGCATTAGATAAACAGACAAATAAAGATTTTAAAATCATTATAGTAGATGATGGCTCTAATGATGGAACTGTGGAAATGATTGAAAAAGAGTTTTCAGATGTAGTACTTTTGAAAGAAAGAGGAAATCTCTGGTGGGCAGAGGCTACAAATATTGGAGTTCGCTATGCATTAGAACATGATGCAACATATATTATGACATTAAATGATGATACTGTGCCTTTTGAGGATTATATAGAAAATATATACAAAGGTATAATAGAGAAGCCTAATGCATTACATGGAGCATTTGCAATAAACATTTTAAATAATGAGCCAGTTTTTGGTGGTGAAATTTTAAATTGGAAAACTGGAAAATATGAAGATGTATTATCTACAATACCTAAAGAATCACAAAATGGTTTAAAAGAAGTAAATGTTTTTCCAGGAAGAGGTTTAGTGATTCCTGCAAAAGTATTTAAAGATATTGGATATTATGATTCAAAAAATTTTCCTCAGACTGTTGCAGATTTAGATTTTACATGCAGAGCATTTACTTATGGTTATAAAATATTTTGCAATTATGATGCAAAGATTGGAATGTATACAGAAGAAAGTGGCGGGGTAGCTTTAGTAAAAAATCGAAGTTGGAAAAATTATTATAACCATCTGTTTAGTATGAAAGGTGGCGGAAATTTAAAGTGGTTTATAATTTTTACTTTTAAAAATTCTCCTAAAAAATACTTATTTCAATATTTGATACGAGGAGTAGCAATAAGGATATTTGGCTATCCTATAAAATGGTTGATGGAAAAATTATAATAAATACGAGTAAAATATAAAATACTTACTTATAATTATATTCATCTCAATATCTCCAATAAATTTTTCTCAAATTTTTCTAATGTAAAATTTTTTAAATATCTTTTCCTACAGTATCTCGAGGTTTTTATATTAATATAATTTTTCAAAATATTTTCAAATCCATCTTTTAAATTATTTGTAACGACACCACTTTTTATATCTATTATATAAGGAATTGAACCTTCATTAGTAGATAATACAGGTAGCCCGTATGAAAATGCTTCAAGTATCGATATAGGAAATGCTTCTTTTTTGTACTGTGTTGGAAAAATAAAAACATGAGACTTTTCAAAAAGTTCTTGTTTTTGAATTCCATCTACAAAGCCATAAAAAGTTACAATGTCTTTCAAATTATTTTCTTTGATAAAACTAAAAAACTCTTTTTTATCATCATTATTTTGCCAACCACCTGCAAAATGAAAATGAATATCTTGATCTTTGTATTGAGTAGCTAACTTAAGTGCTTCAAAGTAACCTTTTGATTTAATCATATTTGATAGATATAAAATATTTATCTTTAAGAAATCTTTTTTTGAAATATAGTTTTCAAATGATTTATCATCATAATTATTTTCTACACCATTAGGAAGATATAAAACTTTTTTATAAGTTTTAACACTTTCAAAGTCATTTTCAAGCATAGGACTTAAAAGGACTAAATTTACATCTTTCAAAAAATATCTGGTTAGTCTATTTTTTTTATTATTTTTCACAAACTCTTTTACACCTTTTGTATGGTAATGATAGAAGAATTCACAAGGCTTAAATAATGTATAAAATTTCCATATATTACTTAGTAATACATCTCTATAAAAAGCTACACCATTTACAGATGCTGTAAAGTAAATTTTTTCAGGTCTAAATACTAAAATTGTAAACAGTATTTTAAAAAAAAGTTCCATAACAAAATATATTTTTTTATAATTTACTTTTCCTATATCTCCTATAGTATCTGAAGATTTTATTTTGATAAATCTACAATCAAATTTATCTTTTAGTTTTTCACTTGATTTTATTAAGTCACCAACTTTTGAAGCACCATGTGCTGGCGGTGAATAGTGTAATATACATAATAATTTAACTTTTTTCATTTAATGAACCTAGGAATATAATTTTTAATTCTTTTTATTGCTTTATTTGTATAACTAAAAACATAAGCAAATTCTTTAATTAATTGATTATTTATTTTAATATTACTAGTAAACTTAAAATTACAATTTTCACTATTATCTAAATTTGTTTGATATATATCAATACCTTTACAATTTGTAGCATCTTCTCCAAAGCCAATATTTTGTACTTTAGATTTTTTCGGATAAACACAATATTTACCTTGTTTATACATAAAATAAGACCATCGAATAGCCCAAGAATGATTTTTTCCTTCCATACAATGCTTTAGCATTCGTGTCATATCTATTCCTCCACGATTAAACTTTTTTATCGCATGTTTATCTCTTATAAACTCATTAAAATCTTTTACATCCCAATCTACTTTAACCCATTCCTCTTTCCATGTAGCCCAACCCCAAGATGATGGACGATAAGATAAATACACTTCATTATCAAAGCTTTCAAGACTAGGCAAACTCCCCGTATATCCTGATATAGCAAATATTCTTTTGTCATTTTCATAAAAATCTAAAGATTGGTTCATATAGCAAAGAAAATTTTTACTTGTCACTAAATCATCTTCTAAAACTATTACTTTTCCATATTTGTTTATTACATCAGTAACACCTTCTATTATATTTTTTGCTAGTCCATAATTTTCATGACGCTCAATGATTTTAACTGATTTAAATCCTTTAAGATTTTTTATATAGTTTCTTACTTTTTGTACATTCATTTTATTAGTTATATCTTTCCAAGCATCAGAGTATATTATTAAATCTGCATATTTTGATTCTTTATTAACTTTTAAGGATCTAATTACATTTTCTACTGTACCTAATCTATTGTAAACAAATATAATAATTGGTGCTAAGTTTGTTTGCATTTTTTTCCTTTAAAGCTATTTACAAATTCAATTATCAAAAATAGCTAATTTTTTTCTATAGCTATTTATGACCTTAGCTATAATGCTTCGTATTTTACACTAATTTTACTAATGTTACGCACTATAATGCGTAAAGTCTATTATAACAATTGGAATTAAATTCGTTATATTATATATTTAAAAACTATTCTTCAAAAACTATAAATACATTTAGTATGGTATATTTTAATATTCTTTTCAGTATAATTTTATCAAAAAGGACGATTAATGATTAAAAAATGTTTATTCCCTGCTGCTGGTTATGGTACAAGGTTTTTACCTGCAACTAAAGCAACACCTAAAGAAATGTTACCTGTTTTAACAAAGCCTCTTATACAGTATGGTGTTGAAGAAGCGTTAGAAGCTGGCATAGATACTATGGCAATTATCACTGGTCGTGGCAAGCGTGCTATAGAGGATCATTTTGATATATCTTATGAACTTGAACATCAGATTAAAGGCACCTCTAAAGAATCTCTTATTAAAGATATAAGAGAAGTAATCAACAAATGTACTTTTTCATATACAAGACAAGTAGAAATGAAAGGTTTAGGACATGCCATTTTAACAGGAGAAACACTCATTGGCAACCAATCATTTGCTGTTATCTTAGCAGATGATTTATGCGACAATGAAGGGGACAGTGTCCTTAAACAAATGATACACTTATATAACAAGTACAAATGCTCTATCGTTGCGATAGAAGAGATTCCTATGGAAGACACAAATAAATATGGTGTAATCGCAGGAAAAGAGATAGAACCTGGTATCTTTATGGTTAACGATATGGTTGAAAAACCAGCGAGTGAAGATGCTCCCTCAAATCTAGCTATTATAGGGCGATATATCCTCACTCCAGATATCTTTAACATTCTAAGAAAAACGAAACCTGGAAAAGGTGGAGAGATTCAGATAACAGATGCTTTGCTTACACAAGCAAAAAAAGGAATGGTCTTAGCCTACAAATTTCAAGGAAAAAGATTTGATTGTGGTAGTGTAGATGGTTTTGTGGAAGCTACAAATCATTTTTATGAAAAGACAAAATAAGTATTTATAGACTAAATTATATTTAGTTTAATAAAATTTTAGTTAAAATCGTGTAAAATATTCGTTATTTAGGATGGAATCATATGAAAACAAAAATCACACTAGTATTTATCTCTATGCTGATGGTATTATCAGGCTGTAGTATAAAAGATGATAGACTATTTCAAGGAAGCAACAGTGATGATAAAAACACCAGTGTTATTACTGATCAGAAGTATCAAGAAGAAGTAAAGTATGAGTATAAGATAGCAACAAATGATAGAGTGTCAATCACAGTATATGTACAAGCTGGATCGGGTTCTCAACAAATGAGCTCAATCCTTGCTAGTAGTGACTTAACACGAGGTGGTGTAACAAATGTAGATAGTCCTGTTGGACTCTTAGTTACACAACAAGGAAATGTCCGATTGCCTCTCGTTGGTTCAGTCAAAGTTACAGGACTTACAGAAGACCAAGCTGCTAAAGTCCTTATAGCTGCTTATAAAAAATACATCAGAAATCCTTATGTAGTAGTTGAGATCACTAACCAGAGAATTATAGTAATCGGTGAAGTACAAAAACCAGGAGTAATTCCTATTATTAATGGTACAATGAATCTTATCGAGGTTATCTCTAAAACAGGATATTTAACACAAAATGCATCACGAACAAATATCAAAATAATTCGTGGAGATTTAAGACACCCAGAAGTAAGAAATATTGACTTAACAGATGCCAAAGCTTTATTGACTACAAGTTTACTCCTTAAGCCAAATGATATCGTGTATGTACAAGCAAGACAGATGAGTGGTTTCAACAAAGCATTTCAAGAAACAGCACCGTTCTTTCAAACAGTTTCAACTATCTTAAACCCATTTGTACAAAGGACAATTATCCAAGCGGGACCATTGAGATAATGCAGGATACTAATGATGAAATCGAAGTAAAAGAATTATTTAGAATTATTTCAAGGTATAAGAAATCTATAATTTTTTTAACATTGTCATTTTTTATAATGAGCTTGGTATATGCATATTATAAACCAAATATATACTCTTCGTATTCATCTTTGGAAATACAAAAAAGTTCAAGACAGGGTGTTGATTCCACAGATTTTATGCTTAAGGCATTTGGTGCTCAAAACAATAATTTAGATAATAATATGGGTACTATTCAATCACGATTTATTGTTCAAAAAGCATTAGAGACTCTTGATTTAACTACACGATATTATGAAATCAATTTTCTTCAAAAAAAGACAGAACTTTATAAAGATTCTCCTTTTGTTGTTTCTGTTAGCGAAATAGACGATGATATGTATTACAAAAACATTGAACTTCATCCTATAAATAAAGATACTTTTAGATTACTCATAAAACCAATTTCAGTTTATAGTAAAAAAGGAATACTTTCACAGCTAGGCATCAAAAAACTTGAAGAAAGTGATAAAATAAGTGTAGATAAAGTTTACAAATATGGAGAAACTATCAATACTGCATGGTTTACCATTACAGTAAACAAGATAGGAACTTTAAATCTTTCAAAATACACATTTACTTTTGTATATACTGATGATTTATATGATATCTTTGCTTCTGGTTTATCAGTACAACAGCATTCAGAATTTGCTTCCATTTTAGATTTATATTTTGAAGACACCGTATCATTAAGAGCACAAGAAATTACAAATGCGATTGTAGACACATATCTGTATGAAGGATTAAAAAGAAAAGCCGAAGGAGCTGACTCAACATTAAAATTTATTGATTCACAATTAGATAACATTACTGAAAAACTCAATCGATCAGCAACAGACTTAGAAAAATATAAATTTACTCATGATGTCATTAACCTCAGTGGTAAAGCAAGCCTCGATGCTAGTAAAGTCTCAGATTATGAATCTGAAGAGTTACAACTACAAACAGAAATAAATATTCTCTCTAATTTACAACAGTTTATAGAAAAGAACAAAGATTTAGAAGGTATGACAATCGGCGCAATAAAATATGCAGATAAAAATTTAGTTGACCTAGTGCTAAGTCTTCAAAAAATGAAAGAAAACAAAGATTTACTTTTAGTTGATTATACTGAACTTCATCCTGAAATCCTTAAACTTACTAAAACCATCTCTTCAACAAAAAGAGCAATAAAATATACTCTCAAAAACAATCTACAACAACTAAACCAGAGAAATAAAGATTTAAAAAGAATGATAAAAAAATATCATAAATCTTTAAATTCTTTACCTGCTCAAGAAAAAGCATTGGCAGAGCTTGCAAGACCTCTAAAAGTAAATCAACAAGTTTATCAATACTTACTAGAAAAAAAAGCAGAAACAGCAATCCTTAGAGCTTCTACTATTCCAAGCGCGAAGGTTATTGATCATGCCAGAGATCAATATTTACCAATTAAACCAAAGAGAATGTTAATAATTGCTATTGGAACTATCTTGGGATTACTTATAGGTATAACTCTTGCATTTATTCGTAATGCATTAATAACAACAATACAAAATGCTGAAGGAATCGAACGCATTACTGATCTTCCTATATATGGAGTTATACCGCTCAACAAAGATAAAATAACAAAAAATATCTATAATGAAGCTTTTAAATCAATAAGGACTAATTTACAATTTCTCCCTGGAGATAACCAAAATCAAATTATTTCTATAACATCATCTGTTTCAGGAGAGGGTAAAACAACAATTGCATCTACTTTAGCTGAGATGTTAGCACGAGGAGATAAGCGTGTTATACTACTTGATATTGACCTAAGAAAGGCATCTCTACACACGGTATTTAATTTAAGAAACGACATTGGAATGTCAAACCTTTTAACTATGCAAAACTCTCTTGAAGAGGTAACCAAAGAGACAAACATTTATGGTTTAGAAATGATTTCTGCTGGTCCATTACCACCAAACCCATCAGAGTTAATTCTATCAAAAGTGTTTGTTAATCTTTTAAAAACTTTAAGAGAAAAGTATGATTATATCGTTATCGATACGCCTCCTGCTGGTTTGGTTACAGATGCTACTATCATAATGAACCATTCAGATATTACTTTTGCTATTGTAAAAGCTAATTACTCAAGAAAAGAATTTGTAGAAAATATAGATAGACTTTCAAAAGAGCACTCAGATAATAGAATGGGAATTATCCTAAACGGAACAGAAATAGGTTCTGGCTATGGTTATGGATATGGAGCTAGTTATGCTTATGGGTATGGAAATACACAATATTATAAAGATAGGGGTTAAAGTATGTTAGACATAGAAAAAAAAGAGTTACTTGGTCGTATGGTTCCAAAAGCTGCATTAAAAGCTATGACTGATAGAGCTAAACATACTATCTTAAAAAGAGTATTTGATGCGGATATCATCCCTATATTTACTTATCCTTTTAGGATTGGTAGAGAAGCTAGGATTGGTTATATTGATGGAGAAATTGTTTTACAAGAAAGACATAAACTTGATGGAAAAGAGCCAAATAATGATGTGTATCTACTTGACAATGGAGAGTTTCTAGCAATATCAAGAGAGCATTGCAGCATAGTAATGCAAGAAGATAAATATATCCTTCAAGATAGAGGAAGTGCCTGTGGTTGCATGGTAAACAGCACTAGAATAGGAGGTGATGATCATCCAGATGAATATAGCCTCAAAGATGGAGATATCATTACTCTTGGTTTTGAAGAATCAGAATATAAATTTAAATTTATTGTATTTGATATACAATATCAATAAACTTATAGATAATCGTTTTGTATTTTATTTTTTTCAAAAATTTTTAAATATGTTTTACTTTTCAGATGGGTTGAAAAACTATCAACATACATCTGTGAATGAATATCACTTCCTATAAAATCAACAATACCTAAATTAACAATTTTCTCAACCTTTTTTTGAATAATTTTCCCATAAAAGCCTTCCATAGAAATAGCATTAATTTGTAATAATAAACCCATTTTTTTTAATCTTAGGTAATCACTTTTTTTATTATAATATGAATATCTTTCTGGATGCGCAAGTATAGCTTTGTATCCTGCTTTACGTAATTTAGCAACTGTTTGTTCTAATGCAAATGGTTTTAACTGGTATGAACATTCAAAAAGAACATAGTTATCTCCAAATGTTAAAAGTTCTTTATTTTCAATTAATTCTAAAAAATGTTCATCATAATAATATTCTGCAGCTACTTTAATGTCAAAATCAATTTTTCGTTCAATTAATTCATTCTTCAATGACAAATACCCTTGATAAATGCTTTTTTTATTATTTGGAAAACGATGTGACATTATATGTGGTGTTACTATAATTTTTTTGAAGCCTAAATCTTTGAGCTGTACAATAATATGCACACTTTCTTCTAGACTTTTTACACCATCATCAATATTTGGAATTAAATGTGAATGTAAATCTGTCGTATGCAACAAACCACATGATTTGTCGGAAGTAACTTTAAATGTGTTAATTAATTTTTTTGTCATATTCTCTTCTTTATATATGTATATTATACCTAAATTCTTTGTAACATCAGTAATAATAAAAAGTTTATTCTAACCAATTTTACGATATTCTTACATAGTTTTACAAAGCTCAATAATAATGGAAGTATAGAAATAACATGGCACTAATAGACCTACAAAACATCTCAAAACATTACTCTGCACAAAAAATTCTCACTGAAGTTGATTTTCATGTTGATGATGGTGAACGAATCGTTATTATCGGAAAAAATGGTAGTGGGAAATCTACACTTATGAAGATAGTCAACGGAACTTTAGAACATGATGCTGGACATAGAGTCATGCAAAGAGATTTAGAAATAAAGATGCTAGACCAAGCTCCAAATTTTAAAGATGGTGACACTGTAAGAGAAGCTGTAGAAGCAGGCTTAAAAGAGTTGAACGAAGCAAAAGATAAATACAACGAGCTTTCTATAAAACTCTCTTCTGATTTTGAAAATAAAATACTCTTAGATGAGCATGAAAAACTATCTAGCTATATCGAACATCATAATGCTTGGAATTTAGATGACAAAGTAGAGCGAATTATTCAAAAATTTGACCTTAAAATATACGAAGATAAGCCTATAATGCTTTTAAGTGGTGGTGAACAGCGTCGTGTTGCCCTAGCCTCTTTACTCCTTCAAAAACCTGATATTTTACTTTTGGATGAACCTACAAATCACCTTGATGTATATATGGTTGAGTTTTTAGAAGAGTTAATCCTCAAAGAGAAATTTACTCTTGTATTTATCTCTCATGATAGATACTTTATAGATAGAATTGCAACTAAAAGTGTTGAAGTTGAAGATTGTGCTATCCGTGAATACAGAGGTGGTTACAACGACTATCTCACACAAAAAGCAGAGTGGATACGAACTTTGCAAAAACAACATGACAACTTGTTAGGTGTACTAAAGCGTGAAAATGAGTGGTTTGCTCGTGGTGTTCGTGCAAGACTTAAACGCAACGAGGGTCGAAAAGAGAGACTTATGCAACTGCGAGATGATGCAAAGACTAATCCTGCAAAGATTAGGAAAATGTCTGTTGAACTTCAAAGAGAAGCAAAACATTTCAACCGAGATAAAAGCATCAATAGACAAAAAATGCTCTTTGAGATAGAAGATTTAAGCCTTACACTTGGGAGTAAAGAACTCCTTAAAAACTTTACAACACGAATACTTCAAAAAGATGTAATCGCCATAGTTGGACCCAATGGAAGTGGAAAATCTACACTCTTAAAAGCACTTTTAGGTCGCATAGAACCTACTAGTGGGAAGATTAAACGCGGTGAATTTAAAGTAGGATATTTTGACCAACATCGTGAACTTTTGGATGATTCTAAAAATCTTATCGAAACTTTTTGTCCTTTTGGAGGCGATAGAGTAAATGTTCGAGGAAGTGACCTACATGTTTATGGATATCTAAAAAACTTTTTATTTCCAAGAGAATTTTTGGATAAAAAAATAGGTGTTTTAAGTGGTGGAGAAAAAAACCGTGTTGCACTCGCCCTACTCTTTACCAAAGATGTTGATATTCTCATACTTGATGAACCTACAAATGATTTGGACATTCCTACTATTAACATTTTAGAAGAGCAACTTACAAACTTTGCAGGTGCTGTTATCATAGTGTCACACGATAGATACTTTGTTGATAAGATTGCTAAAAAACTCTTTATTTTTAAATCAGATAAACACATAGAAGAATCATATCAACAATATACAGAGTACCTAGAACTCGAACGTGAACTCAAAGAACTCTCTGAGATGGAAAAAAGTGTTTCAAAAGTAAAAACTCCAGAAATCATCAAAGAGAAAGTAAAAAGTTTAAAACTCACATTTAAAGAAAAGATAGCCTTAGAAAAGCTTCCACTTAAAATAGAAGAGTTAGAAGAAAAAATACAAAAGAAAAATGAGTGTTTAGCTAATCCTAAATGTTATGAAGATATTGGGATTAGTTTGTTAGCTGAAGAGTTGGCTGAGATTGAAGAGTTATATGAGGCTAAAGTTGAGGAGCTTTTGAGCATTGAAGAGAAGGAAGAAGAGATTAACTCTTAAATCCTTCTATCTATGTGCTTCTTTAAGTGAGTCTGCTATAAGAAATGCAAGTTCTAAAGATTGGTCTGCGTTTAGGCGTGGGTCACAATGTGTATGATAACGAGAAGATAAATCTTCTTCTGTTACTGTAAAACTACCACCGATACACTCAGTTACATTTTTACCAGTCATCTCCATATGAACACCACCAGCATGCGTACCTTCAGCTTTGTGAACTTGAAAGAACTCTTTCATCTCGGTTAGAATTGCATCAACGGGACGAGTTTTGTAATTGTTTGAAGATTTAATAGTATTTCCATGCATAGGGTCACATGACCACACAACTTTTAAACCTTCCTTTTCAACTGCTCGGATAAGTGCAGGCATTCCATCACCAACTTTTCCAGCACCCATTCTAACGATAACATTTAAACGACCTGCTTCATTTTCAGGGTTTAGTGTTTCACAAAGTTTTACTAAATCTTCTGGATTCATAGATGGACCAGCTTTTACACCAATAGGATTTTTTACACCACGAAGATACTCAACATGAGCACCATCTATCTGACGAGTTCTATCTCCTATCCATAACATGTGAGCAGAAGTATCATACCAATCACCTGTAATAGAGTCTTGTCTTGTGAATGCTTCTTCATACGGGAGTAAAAGTGCTTCATGAGAAGTATAAAAATCAGTTTCTCTTAGTGTTCTATAAGTTTTAGAAGTGACTCCACAAGCTTCCATAAACTGTAATGATTTACCAATCTCTTCAGCCAAGGCTTCATACTTTTTAGTCACTTCACCTTGATGAGCAAAATCAAGTGTCCATTGGTGAACTTGATGTAAGTCAGCTAAACCCCCTGATGCAAAAGCACGAAGTAAATTTTGCGTAGAAGATGCTTGGTGATAAGCTCTTATCATACGCTCAGGATCTGGCACACGAGCTTCTGGCGTAAAATCTGAGCCATTGATAATATCTCCACGATATGAAGCTAGTTCAACACCATCAAAAGTTTCAGTGTCAGATGAACGAGGTTTAGCAAACTGTCCTGCCATACGACCAACTTTAACAACAGGCAATCCACCTGCATAAGTCATCACAACTGCCATCTGCATCATAGCCTTAAAGCTATCTTTAATATTGTCTGCATGAAACTCAGAAAAACTCTCAGCACAATCTCCACCCTGAAGTAAAAAACCTTTTCCATTAGCTACATCAGCTAGTTGTGATTTCAATGAACGCGCTTCACCTGCAAAAACAAGTGGTGGGTAATTTTTCAACTCTGCTAGAACTCTATCAAGTTCTTGTTTATTTGGATAAGTTGGTTGCTGTAAAATTGGTTTACTTTGCCAGCTTGATGGGCTCCAAGTACTCATGATTAGACCTTATATTTAATTATTTCTTTGCATTTTATCCAAAAGATACTAAATATTTCATAAGAACTTCTCTATTTGTAAGGGAAAGTTTTATTTATGCTTATTGTGAGTATAATAACGAAATATTTAATGATGGAATTCACATGAAAAAAAAAGAACTTGTATCCTTGGTTGACAAAATGTGTAAAAGCCTCTTGGTCATTATTGACGAACAGGATAGCGAAGCAACATTAGAACAAGTTGCAGGCTATCTAAGAGAATCTGCAAATGTAATAGCAACACTAAATAAAGATAAAATAAGTAATATTGCATATACGGAAGCACTTTTTCATAATGCTTATGAAGATTTAGCAAAAAAAAGTATTACATCGTACAAAAATACAAATGAAAACATCAAAAAACTTTCTAAATTACATGAAAAAACATTACTTGAGTGTTCACAAGATCAAATAGATTTAAAGTCTATTACAAGTAAGTTCAATGAGATTCAAATTCATATGAGTAATGAAGTCACTAAAGCAAATGAAATTATTACAAAATTAACTTCTCAAGTAAAAAATTTAGAAGAAAAAACAAACTTAGATGCTATGACAAAAGTTTTTAACAGACGCGCTTTATCGTCTTACTTAGATAATATTTGCTCTCATAAAAAACTACCTTTCAACCTACATCTTCTTATCCTAGATATTGATGATTTTAAAAATGTCAATGATACATATGGTCATCTCGCTGGGGACAAAGTACTTATTTTTATTGCCAATACTTTAAAAAAGACACTAAGAGATGGCGATAAAATATTTAGATATGGTGGAGAAGAATTCATAATAATCTTAAATAGAACAGACTATACTCATTGCAAAAACACAACAAATAGATTAATAAAACTCATTAGAGACAACAAGCTGATTTATAAAGGCAATGACATACAAGCAACCATAAGTGTAGGAGCCACTAAATTTAGAGAAGGTGATGAACCTGATTCTTTAATAGCTAGAGCAGATAAAGCACTATATAAGGCTAAAGCAAATGGCAAAAACCAATTATATACGGAGATATTAGATGGAATTTAATTATTTTGACATTGTAGTTTCGGCAATTATTTTACTTTTAGGACTAAAAGGAATAATTAACGGATTTTTTAAAGAGATATTTGGTCTTATCGGTATTATTGGTGGTATCTTTATCGCATCACGTGTTGGTAATCAGGTTGGCTTATACTTAAGCAATCTAATTTTCAAGTTTGACAATTCTGCTGCTATTAATTTTACAGGATTTTTAGCAACTCTAGCTGTTTTCTGGTTAGGTATGGTTCTTGTCGGCGCTATATTCAAAAAGTTAAGCTCTTTAAGTGGGCTTGGCATACTTGACAAAATTTTAGGTTTTGTATTTGGTGCAAGTAAGTTTTTTCTTATTGCAGCAGTTATTGCAAACGCGGCATATAATATCAAAGCCATTAAGACAACTATCGACTCTTCATTAAGTAGTAGTACCATGTTCCCTATTCTTGTATCTACTGGTGCGTTTATTATGAAAATTGACCCAGTTCAAGTAAGTGATGATTTAAACGCAACGATTAATGAAACAACAAAAAGAATTACAAAGCATATAAAAAATGATATCAATGAAAGTGTACAGTCTAAAATCCAAGAGATAAAAAAAGAGATCAAGGAAAGCAACAAGGATAAAGAATAATATGTCAAATGTAACAACCAACTTCAATGACAGAACTATAGAGTATGAACAACTTCTTAGTGATTTTAAATCTTTGCTGAAGAAAAATAATCTAAAGTTTACTATCCAGCGTGAAGTAATTTTAGATACTTTATACAACTCTGATGAGCATTTAACACCAGAGATTCTCCATCATCTCATCCAAGAGAAACATCCAACTCTTAAAACGGGGATAGCAACTGTTTACAGAACTTTAGCACTCTTAGAAGATTCTCAGATGGTTACATCACTCTCTTTTGGTGCGCAAGGTAAGAAGTATGAGCTTGGTGCTAAAGAACATCATGACCATCTTATCTGTACAGAGTGTGGAACGATTACGGAGTTTGTAGATGAAGAGATAGAAAAGCGTCAACATGACATCACAGATGAACTAGGTTTCAAAATGAGTGATCACTCTATGCAGATTTATGGAATCTGTAAAAAGTGCCAACAATAACATCAAATAAAAGGAAATAGTATTGCCATTAAGTAACAAGTATATACAACAGAGAATTGAAAAATCAAAATTTTTAAAAAAAGAGGGCTATAACCCTTACTCAAATGATTCTCAAAGAAATGCAACAGTTGATAAATTTTTAAATGTAAATTCAGATATTGCTGAGACAGAATCTAAACGCGATGAAAACAGAAACTATACAGTAAGTGGTCGTATCAAACTACTTCGCATTATGGGAAAAGCAAGTTTTTTAAAGATAGAAGATGAGAGTGGAATGTTACAAATATATGTAGCAAGAGATAATCTTCCTGAAGGTTTTTACAATAATATTTTTAAAAAAAATATCGAAGTTGGAGATATAATTGAAGTTTCTGGTTATCCGTTTGTAACAGGTCAAGGAGAGTTGTCACTTCATGCAAGTACACTTAAACTTCTAACAAAAGCAATCGCACCACTACCAGAAAAATTTCATGGTGTTACAGATAAAGAGATAAGATATAGAAAAAGATACTTAGACCTTATCATGAACACAGAAGTAAGAAAAACTTTTCAAACGCGTTCAAAAGTCATCTCTTTAACACGCCGCTTTTTTGAAGATAAAGGCTTTTTAGAAGTAGAAACTCCTATGATGCACCCTGTTGCTGGTGGAGCTAATGCTAAACCTTTTGTGACACATCATAATGCACTAGGTATCGACAGATATTTAAGAATTGCACCAGAGCTTTACTTAAAGCGTTTAATAGTTGGTGGATTTGAGGCAGTATTTGAGATAAATCGTAACTTTAGAAATGAAGGTATGGATGCTACACACAATCCCGAGTTTACATCTATAGAATTTTACTGGGCTTACAAAACATACAAAGATTTAATAGAAATCACAAAAGAGTATTTTGCTTATCTTTTTGATCATTTAAATCTACCAACACTTCTGCCTTATGGTGAACTAGAAGTAAATTTTGATAACTTTGTTGAACTTCCTCTCATAGAATCTTTAACAACAGTTGGTGGTGTACCCGCAGAAATAACAGGAGATAAAGATAAAATCATTGCTTATCTTAATGAGAAAAATATCACTGTTAAACCTGCTCTTAACTTAGGACAACTTCAAGGTGAACTTTTTGACGAGTTTGTTGAAGAGAAGTTAATAGACCCAACATTTATAACAGAATATCCAGTTGAAATTTCTCCACTTGCAAGAAGAAGTGATACAAATCCTGAAATTACAGAAAGATTTGAACTATTTATCGCAGGTCGTGAGATTGCCAATGCCTTTAGTGAGTTAAATGACCCTGTTGATCAACTGAGTCGTTTTGAAGGACAAATGGATGCTAAAGCAGCAGGAGATGATGAAGCTCATGAAATGGATGCAGACTTCATCGAAGCCCTAAGCTACGGTATGGCACCAACAGCGGGTCAAGGTATCGGGATAGATAGACTTGTAATGTTACTTACAAATGAGCATAGCATTCGTGATGTATTACTTTTTCCAGCAATGAAACCTATACCAGTTGAAGAACAAACTCCACAAGAAAACAACTAAAGTATCTCTTTATGAAAGAATTTAACCCTCAAAAGTACAAAGCCATGGTTAAATCCTTTCAAGAAAAAGATGATCCTACAGGATGGTTTAACTCTATCTACACAGATGCAGAGGGTGACCACAAAAATGTCTTTTGGGCTGACTTAGAAACGAGTCCCTATCTTCTCTCATGGCTTGAAGACAATAAACTACATACTAAAAGTAAAAAAGCCATTGTAATCGGTTGTGGTGTTGGTGATGATGCCGAAGCTTTGAGTACACATGGCTACAAAGTCACTGCGTTTGATATTGCCCCTGAAGCCATCAACTTATGTCAAAAAAGATATCCAGACACAACAGTAAACTATCTCGTTGCCGACCTTTTTAATTATTCAAAATCATGGGCTGAAAATTTTGACCTAGTTTATGAATGTAATACTATCCAAGTTCTTCCTCATAAGTATCGAATTCAAGCTAGAGATGCCATGATATCCCTCCTAGTAAAAAATGGGATAATCCTAGTTTCTTGTCGAAGCCGTTTAACTGGAGAGCAAGAAGATGACATCCCTCTTCCTCTTGATAAAGAAGAGATGAATGGTTTTGTTCATTGTGGACTCAAACAAGAAAGTTTTGTCGCTTATGATGACACACAAACCCCTCCTGTACCTCATTTTTTTGCTACATATAAAAAATAAAGCATCAGTAATTCAGTCACTTATTATTTAATATTGCGTATAATCACTTTATTATTAATTTTACAAGGAAATATACATCATGAGTTTTTTAAAAGAGTTTGACGAAGAAATATTTGATCTATGCGAAAAAGAGCTAGAGAGACAAACTGACCACTTAGAGATGATAGCAAGTGAAAACTTTACACTTCCAGCAGTTATGGAAGCTATGGGTTCGGTATTTACTAACAAATACGCTGAGGGTTACCCAAAGAAACGATACTACGGTGGTTGTGAATATGCTGATGGTGTTGAACAACTTGCAATTGATAGAGCTTGTGAGCTATTTGGATGTAACTACGCAAATGTACAACCTCACTCAGGAAGCCAAGCAAATGGTGCTGTTTACGCTGCACTGCTAAAAGCTGGTGATAAACTTTTAGGTATGGATTTAAGCCATGGTGGTCACTTAACACATGGTTCAAAACCATCTTTTTCTGGTAAGAACTATCACTCGTTTACTTATGGCGTTGAGCTTGATGGTCGTATTAACTATGAAAGAGTTTTAGATATTGCTAAAATCACACAACCAAAAATCATTGTATGTGGAGCTTCTGCTTATGCTCGTGAAATCGACTTTGCAAAATTTCGTGAAATCGCTGATGAAGTAGGAGCTATTCTTTTTGCTGACATCGCCCACATAGCTGGTTTAGTGGCAGCTGGGGAGCACCCTAGCCCATTTCCTCATGCACATGTAGTAACCACTACTACACACAAGACTCTTGCTGGTCCTCGTGGTGGAATGATTATGACAAATGATGAAGATATTGCCAAAAAAATAAATTCTGCAATCTTCCCAGCACTTCAAGGTGGACCACTTGTCCATGTTATCGCTGCAAAAGCTGTTGGTTTCAAATACAATCTTAGCCCCGAGTGGAAAGATTATGCTAAACAAGTAAAAGCAAATGCTAAAGTTTTAGCAGAAGTTATGGTGAAGCGTGGTTACGATGTAGTTTCTGGTGGAACTGATAACCACTTAATACTTGTCTCTTTTGTAGGTACTGACATCTCAGGAAAAGATGCTGATGCAGCTTTAGGAAACGCAGGTATAACTATAAATAAAAACACTGTTCCAGGCGAGACAAGAAGTCCTTTTGTAACTTCAGGTATCCGTGTTGGTTCTCCTGCTCTTACTTCTCGTGGTATGAAAGAAAAAGAGTTTGAACTTATAGCAAACAAGATGGCAGATGTTTTAGATGATATCAACAACACTGAGCTTCAAGCATCGATAAAAGAAGAGTTAAAAGCTTTAGCTCAAAACTTTGTAATTTATAATCAACCAACTTACTAAAATAAAGGTAAACAAGAATGACTGCAATGGATTTAAAACTTATAAAAATGGTGAGTGATCACTACTGGGAAAAAAAATCTACTGTTGTGGACAAGCTTACTTTTAAAGGACGTACTTTTTACAATAAGTTTGAAAAAGTAAGTGCGCCACTCAATCAATCTGTGATAAACAAACATATCAAGGGTGAGATTACTGTTGCTCACTCTATTGTAGATAAAAAGGGAATAGTTGAAAATATTGTCATCGACTATAATGGTAGAGACCCTGAGCGTTTTTATCATAGAGCACAACTTCTACTTCGAGAAGAAGGCTATATCAACTTTACTGCTTATGAAACAAAAACTACAGGTCACTTACATGTTTACATTCATAAAGGTCACACTACACTTCAAGAAGCCATACAACTTGGAAAAATGATAAGTATGAAACTTGCAGCTAAACAACCAAAGCAATGGAGAATGTTTCCAAACGCAGATATGCCAGATGAATATAATATTTTAACACTTCCTTACGAAGTTTATGCAAAAGAACGCGGAGCATCTTGGTCAAAACATATGTAAATTTGCATAGTTAGGCTATTTTTGGTATCATAAAAGAAATAAAACTTGAGGGCGAGACTATGGAAGATAAAAACGAATTAAACGATATTATTCTTAACAAGGGAAATACAACTAGCTCCAATAAAAAAATTATATTGGCAGTTGCTACACTTGGTGTTATCCTTGTGGTTGTCGTAATGCTCATGAACTCACTAAGTTCTTCTGGTACAAATAACCTTCCTCAAGCAGCTCTTCCTCCAAAACCAGAGTTAACAGATAAAGTAAAGCCTGCTAATGAACCTCTATTTGAAGATGTTCAAGTTATAGAAGAAAAGACAAGCGATGATACAAACCTTGATCAAATTGCAAAAAAACTAAAGCAAGAAAGCATTAAAGAAGAAGAAATTACCGTTGTGCCAGAAGTTATCAAACCTATTGCTAAAAAAGTTGTAAAAAAGCCAACGCAAGTAGTACATAAAACAGCACCTAAAGCAGTTGCATCTGGAAGTTACTATATTCAAGTTGGTTCTTTTTCAAAATATAAACCAAATAAGAAATTTTTAAAATCTATAAGTAATTTAAACTTTAAGTATAAATATCACAAAGTAAAAAATCTAAACAAGGTACTTGTAGGACCATTTAAAAGTCGACAAGAAGCAAAAAATGCGAGAAGAATTATTCGTGCAAAAGTAGAGCCTGGTGCTTTTTTAGTTAAATTTTAATAAGGTAAACATTGATACACTCTAAACAATTTACACTTGACCAATTAGCACCTATCGCCGTTTACTCAAAACTTAAAGATATATTCAAGGGCGAAATCACTTTCCTTCTTGAAAGTGCTGGACAAAGTGAAGGAAACTACAGTTTCATCTGTGTTGGTGCAAGAGAAAGACTTCAGTTCATCAATGGAAAAACTATATATACAGATGCAAACGCAGTGCAACACACCAAAGAAGAAAATCCTTTCACCTTTTTAAAAGAATACTATAAAAATATAGATACTTCAATATTCAAAGAGGCAACTAGAGAGCTTAAAGTGGGTTTTATTGATGGTTTTATAGGCTATATTGGTTATGACATGGTTAAAGTCTTTGAACCAAAACTTGACTCCAATATGGACAACCTAAAAGATGAACTTAACACTCCTGATTTAGACCTTATTTTGCCTAAAATGATTTTAGTTTATTCTCATAAAAATCATCAAATCACTCTTATCAGTAGAATGAATGAATTTAGAGATAAATTTGAAGCTATTCATGATGATTTAAAAGGAACTTATACTTATAAGCATAGAGTTTATAATATTGGTTCAGACAAAGGCTCCTTTGCACATTCAAAAAAGAAATTTTTTGAAATGATTGAGAAATCAAAAGAGATGATAAGAAGTGGTGATGTTTTTCAGATTCTTATGACAAATCGTTTTACAAGAAATATCAAAGTAGACCCTTTTAGTTTTTACCGTATCTTAAGAGCTAAAAACCCATCACCATATATGTTTTTAATGGAGTATGAAGATTTCAATATCGTTGGTTCATCTCCTGAAGTAATGGTTCGACTAAGTGATGGAGAAGTTCTGCTTCGTCCTATCGCAGGAACTCGTAGACGCGGTGCAACAAAAGAGAGAGATAAAGAGTTAGAAGATGAACTTTTAGCTGACCCTAAAGAGTTAGCAGAACATCTTATGCTCATAGACTTAGGTAGAAATGATGTTGGAAGAGTCGCTAAAACTGGAAGTGTTAAAGTAGAAGACATTATGCATATAGAGCGTTTTTCACATGTCATGCATATAGTCTCAGATGTTACAGCCGAGCTTCGTGAGGACAAAGATATGTTTGACCTTTTTATGGCAACCTATACTGCAGGGACTATGACAGGAGCTCCAAAGATAAGAGCGATGGAACTTATCGCAGAGTATGAGGGGCTTAAACGCGGTTTTTATAGTGGAAGTATTGCTTACTTTGGTTTTGATGGTAACATGGATAGTGCTATTACAATCAGAACAGCCATGGTTAAAGAAGATAAAGTTATACTTCAAGCTGGTGCAGGCATAGTTGCTGATAGTGTTAATGAACTCGAATACCTTGAAGTAGAGAACAAACTCGGTGCCCTCATCCACTCTCTTAAAGACTTAGATAAATAGCCATATGAAACTATTTTCTATCTTTGGAGATCCTGTTTCTCACTCTCGTTCTCCACTTATGCACAACTGCGTTTTTAAACATCTTAATTATAATGCGTGTTATACAAGAACTCACTTACTAGATGGTAAAAAACTCAAAGAAACTTTTTTTGCACTTGGTTTATCTGGTGCAAATGTGACAGTTCCTCACAAAGAAGCTGCGTTTAATGCTTGCGATGAAGTAAGAGGTTTTGCTAAAAAAGTTGGAGTTGTAAACACTTTAGTAGAAGAAAATGGAAAACTAATAGGTTACAATACAGATGCAGACGGTTTTATGTATGCTATAAGTGAATTTAAAAATATCAAAAATATCTTAGTATTGGGTGCTGGTGGAACGGCAAAAGCTTTGGTTTCTCGTTTTTTAGAAGATGGTTTAAAAGTCACAGTTGTCAATCGAAGTGTTTGGCGACTTGAGTATTTTAAAACACTTGATTGTCAATGTTATACTTGGGATGATTTTAAAATACAAGAGTATGACTTAGTTGTAAACACTACAAGTGCTGGACTAAAAGATGAAAATCTTCCTGCACCACAAAACCTTATAGAACAAATCCTACAACACACTAACTATGTGGCAGATGCTATCTACGGAAAACTTACTCCCTTTTTAAAAATGGCAAAAGATAAAAA
>JASFZD010000141.1:0-14500 GCA_045046645.1 Sulfurimonas sp.
AGGCTTAAACATTAAGTCTCTTTGTTTGTGGATGGGAATTATAGGGGGTTGTTGCTTAATAGTTGCTTAATGTTTGAGGGAGGGTTGAGATATTGTTTTTCTTGGAGTTTATTGGATAGGAAATACTTATACTGCAGCTATCCAACCACCGCCAATTAGCTTATCTTTATCATAAAAAACAGCTGCTTGACCAACTGCTACACCAAAAACACTTTCAAGAAGTTCAACAAATGCTTTATCTTTTTCTATCTTTACATTACACTCAACAGCCTTTGTTCTATATCTTAGTTTTACTGTCGTTGTAAACTCTTTTTTATCATTGAACATATTTAAATTATCAAGCACTACTCTATTACAAGCCAGTTCTTCTTTTTTTCCAACAACAATTTGATTTTTTTCAGGTATTATTTTTAGCACAAAGTGTGGATCATGCGCACCACGAACTGTAAAACCTTTGCGTTTACCAATGGTGTAATGCATATATCCTTTATGCTCGCCAACAATATTTCCATCTTTATCTAAGACTTCACCTACTTTGTCAACATCTACATAATCTTTTAGTAAGTCTGTATAAGTAGTCTCTACAAAACATATTTCACTTGATTCTGCTTGTGATGAAAAAGATTCAAGTCCTTTTACTGATGCAGCTATTTCTTTTATATATGTTTTTTTCTTACTTCCCAAAGGAAACAGTAATCTTGGTAAAATTTCTTTTTTAACATAAAATAAAAAATAACTTTGGTCTTTTGTATCATCTTCGGCTTGATAAAAATACTCTCCATCTGTTTTTATGTAGTGTCCTGTCGCTAAATAATCAGCTCCAATTTTATCGGCGAAGCTAATCATCTCTCCAAATTTCATCGTTCTGTTACATAAGGCACAAGGATTTGGTGTTTTGCCTTCTTCGTAAGTATCAATAAATGGTTGAAAAACTTCTTTTTTGAAATTTTCTTGCAGATCAAGTACATGTAATTTTACACCCAAATTATCAGCAGCTTTTTGAGCACGGGCTTGATGGATTTCATGATAGCCTGGTTTCGAATGAAGTTTCATATACAAACCTTCTACTTCATATCCATCTTCTTTTAACATTAAAGTACTAACAGTTGAATCAACTCCCCCACTCATGCCAACTAATACTTTTTTTTTGTCCATCTATTTTATACCTTTAAACGCGATAATGACTTATAATAACTTGAATCTTTCAAACCAACATCTTCAAGAACTTGGATTTGTGTCACTAAAGACTTTTCTATCTCATTGCAAATAAATTCTAAATCATCAGTTAAATGAATTAGCTCAAAGTCTTCTCTCTCTATCATGCCAGAGCCTAAAAGTTTTGACTCCACAAAATTCAAAAGATCTTGATAAAACTCAATGCCAACTACAAATATTTTTACACCTGTAACTTTTTTTGTTTGCACTAAAGTAAGTGATTCAAAAAGTTCATCTAATGTTCCAAATCCACCAGGTAGGATAACATAAGCCATCGAATACTTAACTAACATAACTTTTCTAGAAAAAAAGTAATCAAAACTGAGTTCTTTTGTTGTATAAGGGTTAGTAATCTGCTCAAATTGTAAATCAATATTTAAACCTATCGATTCTACATCTTCATGCTCTTTTGCACCCTTATTTGCAGCTTCCATAATTCCAGGTCCACCACCTGACATAATATTAAAACCTTTTTCAGCTAGCATTGAAGATATTTTAACTGTCTCTTTATAATAAAAGTCATCGCTAGGAGTTCTCGCACTGCCAAATATTGTGACTGTAGGTCCTAAATCACCAAGTTCATCAAAACCTTTCACAAAATCTGCAAGAATTTTAAAAACACTCCATACATCAGCAGATTTAATATCCTTAATATACTTTTTTGTTAGTGCATTTTCTTTAGTATCCATACTAAGCCTTTAGTTGAATCAAACGCTCTTTTTTTGTACCAATAGTTGTAATTTGCACTCCAAAGTTACCATCTACTATCACAACTTCACCTTGAGCAATAACATGATTATCTACAAGTATTTCTAAAGGATCATTTGCAAGCTGATTCAACTCAATCACTGATCCTATATCCATATTTAGTACATCTTTTAGCAACATTTTTTTCTTACCAATTCTAACTCTTACAGGCAGTTTAACATCCATAATTAAAGAAATATTACTCAGTTCACCATTACTTAAGTTAACATTATTCGTTGCTGAATCATCTCTAAATGAGCTTTGTGGATTACTAGTAGATGAATCATTTGTAGCACTACTCGAAACAGCATCCGCAGATACTCCATTATGAAGATTTTCATCTATAATAAACATCAGTAAAGATTTTATAGACCCTAGTGTGAAATCATAAATACGCATTCGACTATAATCTTCAAGACTTACTTCAGCATCTTCACCAACTAGCTCTATACTATCAACACTAAAAGACATAATTGGCAACTCTTTTTGTGCAGAGAGAGTATTTCCTATTGCACCAAAGATATTTGACACTATCTCTTTACTTGCATCGATATCATCTTCATTTACATCTTCTCTATCGCTTGCTTCTTCACCCATCATCATGTCAGAAAGAGATGCACAAAGATTTGGCGGTATTGCAAGCATTGCCTTTGCATTAATGTCACCAGTAATATTTAACTTAACAAGAACGATAGGAGGAATAATATTTGAAATAATACTTAGCTCTTGCTCTTCTTTTAGTTCTAAAGTAGGCGCTTCTCCAATGAGTGCTTCTATTGTACCAACTGTTTCATCTTCAAATAATTTCATAAAAGAACTCATTTAACTACTCCTCTTCATCGTTAGTTATATTTTCATCATTGATAATTTCTCTTACCCCTGATATTTTGTCATGACGCTGTTTTTCAAAACTCTCTAATGCACGTTTAACTGCATCTTTTTCTGTATCGATTATTTCAGTTATCTGAATTGACTTTCTAAAGCGTCTTAAACCTATCTGACCTTTAAATCTCTCTTTTGAGTCAACACTCACTGTGACAATATCATCAGCTGCGCTTGAGAGTCTTAACACGTCTCCTATTTGAAGCCCTAAGATGTCAGACATATTTAAATCAGTGTTCCCTAGGTTTGCTTCTATATCTACTTTAGCACCACCAAGAAGAACTTGAAGTTCTGTATTTCTACTTTTCTTTGAACTTGTTTCATTGAGCATTAAATCTCTACTTGCCAATTTTGGTAAGATTGGTTCTAGTGAAATAACAGGATAACAAATATTCATCATACCAGAACTATGCCCGATAATAATTTCCATAACAACCATAACAACAATTTCATTTTGTGCAACAATCTGAACAACATTTGGACTTGACTCTTTAGATTCAACTGTTGGATAGATATCCATAACAGGACCCCAAGCCTCTTTGAGTGTACTCATCATAACACGAAGAATAGTTTCAAACAAGCTGAGTTCAATGTCAGAAAACTCTCTACTTGCATCAAAGGGTTCACCCTTTCCACCGAGTAAACGATCAAGCATTGGAAATGCAATAGATGGATTTATCTCAATAATGCCACTACCCTCTAATGGTTTTACAGAAAAAACATTAAAAGATGTAGGGTTTGGCAGAGACATCAAAAACTCACCATAAGTCATCTGATCAACAGAATGAAGTTGAATCTCAACAATTGAACGCATGATAGAAGATATTTGCGAAGCTAAGCTTCTTGCCATTTTATCATGAACACCACGAAACGCTCGAAGTTGTTCTTTTGAGACACGATTTGGACGTTTGAAATCATAAAGTGTGACTTGTCTTTGAGGAAGTAAACTATCCTCGTCACCTTCTAGGACATCATCACCTTCATCTTCAACTACATCTAAAAGTGCATCAATCTCTTCTTGGGATAGTATGTCTGCCATATTATGCCCCTATACTTTCTTTGATTTTTTGTATCACGGACTTATGTATCTGAGATATTCTTGATTCTGTAATTTTAAGTATTTCGCTAATCTCTCGCAGGGTAAGTTCTTCAAAATAGTAAAGTTGAATAATCACTTGTTCTCTCTCTTTGTAAGATGATAAAACAGTTTTTATCACTTCAACGAGTTGATCTTTTTCAATCTCTGCTAAAGCGGCACCTTCATCACCAACTTGAAGCTGTTCACTCAAAGGCATAACAGTATAGATAGTTGAAGCGATACGAGCATCATGAACTTTTTCTATAGGTTCTTCTAAGATCTCAGACAACTCTTCATCAGTAGGTTCTTCATCATGTGTTACTCTATACTCTTCAATAGCATAATTAATCGCTTTAACAAGTTTACGACTCGCTCGAGAAAGAATATCTAAACTTCTCAGATAATCAAGCATGGCACCATAAACTCTCTTTTTTGCATAGCCCCAAAAAGAATCATTTAAGGCCTCATCATACCTTCTTGCTAATTTTATAAGTTCCTCAGTTCCAATTGCAGAAAGATCTAAAAAGTCAATCGAACTCGGCAACCTTTCTTTAAGCCTAAACGCCATCGCTTTTACAGCTGGCAGATACTGAAGTGCTAGTTCATCTTCCTGATGTTTTAGATCCTGCGTGTATATATTTGGACTCATCATCTATTACCTACAATTTCAGAGTTCATTTTACTTGCTATATCTGTAATCTTACAAGCGGAGTCTATAAGTTTTTCTCTTTTATTAATCTCTTGTACAAACAAGTCTAAATCTCGTTCATGGGAATCTTTTGGAAAATAAGCTGATTTGGCTGTAACTGTTTTAAAATATGCTGCAATAATTAGGTGTGAGAACAGGTAGAAAAATGTAGTAATCAAAAATGTATATGTCAATAGACCTTCAGCATCCAATGATTTAAGTATACCAAAAATGATACCTATAAAAAATCCTTGAACAGTAAAAAAATAAACAAAATTCTCACCTAACATAAAGCCCCCATATTATACATATACACCTAAAAATGTTCTATCAATCTTTTGAATAGCCCAGAAAGACCACTCTCGCTTGAAGAAACCAGCATATTTCGTTCCAGCTTAGACATTACAACTTTTACTATCTGTTGTATATCTTGAAATGCTTGAGATGATGGATATAAAATAGTAAAAAGTGCTCGCTGTTTAACAGAAGAAGAAACTTTTAAATCACTATTTATTTTCCCTATTAAACGCAGGTCTAGATCTGAAGTTATATTTGCTTTTGCAACTTTTTTTATCTTCTCAAAGACTGCGTTTGCCTCTCTTTCACTCTTAACTTGATTCATAATCATCCCAACATCATTTCTTAAAGTTGCAATAGTTTTAATCGTCGCATAAGCATCTGTAATCGCTGCTGGATCTGGAACTGTAACAACGATAACATCATCTGCTGCGTTTAAAAACATCTGTATATGTTCGCCAATACCAGCACCTGTATCAATTATCATTACATCTAGCTTATCTAAAACTTGTGCCTCTTCCATAAAGCGTTCAAAAAGTGCCATATCGGAGTACTTCAGTATCTCATCACCGCTTTCACCTGGTATCAAAATAAGATTTCTTGTGATGGGGATAAGTATCTCCGAAACTGTTGCTTCACCTTTAAGCACATGTAAAATATTTTTCTTTATCTTTACATTGAACATTACATCAAGATTAGCCAAACCTATATCCGCGTCAAAAATTCCTACATTGATTCCTTGTAGTGAAAGGGCATACGCTAGGTTAGAACTTATCGTACTTTTTCCAACACCACCCTTTCCACTAGTTATAGCGATAAAACGTGTTTTTTTTGATTTTTTATTTGCATTTGGTTTACTACTAGAAGCAACTAACTCTTCAAGTTTTTGCGCTTGATTACCTATCATGCTTTGCTCCTGTTAAAACCATGAAGTAAACACTCTATCAAGAAGTCACTACTAGCACAAACTAAATCTTCAGGAACTTCTTGTCCAACTGAAAAGTAACTTATTGGTTTTTTTGTCTCATACGCCAATGAAAAAATATTTCCAAAACCCATTGTTTCATCTAGTTTAGTAAACATAAGCGTATCTACACCTAAAGGTGCAAAATTCTCATAAGTCACTTTTAAATCTTCATACTTAATAGAACTTGGCATCACAAGAACAACATCTACATTGTACTCAGTTGTATTTCCATTAAGACACTCATATATCTTCTCTATCTTGCCTTTATCATAAGGACTAGAACCCATAGTATCAATCAAAATATAATCACAATACTTTAGGGATTCTAAAGCACTTGAAAATTCTGGAGGGTCAACCACTGTTTCTATGCCAAGCTTCATCATACGAGCATATTGCATCAGTTGTTCAACTGCACCGATACGATAAGTATCAAGAACAACTAGCCCAACTTTGTATTTTTTTTCCATCAAAAAGGAGTATCTTGCTGCTAATTTTGCAATGGAAGTTGTTTTACCAACACCTGTTGGACCCACTAGCATAATCACTTTTTTAGTACCTACTTTTGGCATGGTTTCCATTCTGATTGGTACCATTTTTCTAAGTAGCGTTTGAAAGTATCGTTTCACAGTCGCTGAATTTTCTTTCATTCTAAAAGGCATGTGTTCTAAAGTGATACGCATCAAACCATCAAGATGTTCTTTGTTCATTCCACTCTGAGCAGCAAGTCTATATATCTCTGCAAACTCTGCTGGAATCTGAGCTTGGATGTCAGGTGATTTTTCATCCCAGAACATATTTTGTATGATTTTTACTTTATCTGTTAGTTTATTAATCTCAGACTTAATATCTTTTAATTCTTTTGGTTCATAAGATGGAGATATTGGTGCGCTTGCAGGATTTGGATATTCAAATTGAGGTCTTGTTACATCTGAAATCTGTGAAATTTGCTTTGCTGCGTTTGAAATATCATAAAGAATATCTTCGCTCTCTTTCTTAAGTGGCTTTTGTTTTGCTAGAGGTTTTCTGCTTTTACCATAAGTATTGGGTATCATATTTTCTTCAATGCCAATCACTATTTCGTAAAGTGGCGCTTTGCCTAGAGCTTTTTTTTGAATCTCTCTCGTTTCAATGAGCATTCCCTCGTCACCAATCTCCATTTTTGCTTTTTTAAGCGCCTCTGATGGTGTTTTACCAGTAAATGTTAGTATTTTCATAAACTCAACCCTGACAAAGGAATTACAACACTATTTCTTGTGTGCCAAGACGGATGTGGAACAGTGAGTTTTTTTGTGTTAATAATTTTCTTATCAAAAAAAATAATATCCAAATCTAATGTCCTTGGTGCATTTGCAAAACTTCTTTTTCTACCAAACTTTTTCTCTAATCTTAAAAGATAATTTAAAAAGACCTCTGCTGTCATATTTGTTTTAAAAACAATAATTGAATTAAAAAAATCATCTTGGTCCTTAAAACCAAAGGGAGGATTTTTCAAAATCAATGAAGTCTCTAAAAGTTCTACTCGTTTGTGTTTTTGTGTATCAAAAAAAAGATGCTCAAACCTGCGTTTTACATCTCCAATATTTCCACCTATGCCAACAACTGCTTTATGTCTAAAGAGAGTCTTTGACTTCTTTTTGTAAGGAAAACGCAAACCTTTAAAAGTTGATAAATCCGCTTTTAAATTGCGTTTAAGATACATAAACTTTTATGCCTGCTGTGCTTCTTGCGCTTTTTTTTGTGCTTCCCCAGCTGCAGCCATTTCATTCATAATTTGTAACATACCCATCATAGCAAGGTGGTAACCAAATGGTCCAAACCCAACAACAGATGATGTACATACAGGTGCAATCATATTCTCTTTTCTAAACTCTTCACGACGGTGAATATTACTGATATGTACTTCAATAGTAGGAATACTTACAGCAGAAATAGCATCACGGATAGCGATTGATGTATGTGTGTATGCTGCTGCGTTTATAATAAGACCATGAGCTTCACCATAACACTCTTGGACTTTATCAACTATTTCACCTTCTAAGTTACTTTGAAAAAATTCTATTTCAACACTATTTTGTGTTGCAACATCTTTCATTTGTGCATGAATCTGCTCTAATTTCATAGGACCATAAATATTTTGTTCTCGAACACCTAACATATTTAAATTTGGACCTTGTATTACTACTATCTTCATCTTTTACCTTTACCATATAATTTAAGCAGTTATTTTATCTAAATTAAGCATAATATAGTTTAAATTTTCAAAAAAGATTAACTATGCAGATAATTACACCCCATTTTATATACTTACGAGATAGAATTAGTACAAACCTTTCTATTGCCTTTGATAAAACTATCCAAAAAATCGCTCCATTTGATGAGCTTATAGAGCTTTATCCAAACGCAAAAACAACAACTTTGAGAGAAAACTCACTTCTTATGCCAGGACTTATAAATGCACATGTTCACATAGAGTTTTCAGCCAATAAAACGCAGTTAAGTTACGGAGATTTTATGACTTGGCTTTATAGTGTTATAGAAAATCGTGAAGATTTGATTGGTGCTTGTAATGTTGATTGTATGAGTCAAGCCTGTGACACTATGCTTGACTCTGGTATTACAACTTTTGGTGCTATTAGCTCACATGGAATGGATTTGGATGCTTGTGCAAATGCGAAACAAAATGTAGTTTTTTTCAATGAACTTATCGGCTCTCAAGCAACTATGGCTGATGCACTTTTTACAGACTTTTTAGCAAGACTTGATGCTTCAAAATCTATCAAACGCGAAGGTTTTACTCCAGCAGTGGCAATTCACTCTCCTTACTCTGTACATCCAGTCCTTATCAAAAAAGCACTCGAAATTGTAAAAAATGAAAAACTAAAACTTACTGCACATTTTATGGAAAGTGTTGCTGAGAGGAATTGGCTAGATAACAGTAGTGGCGACTTTGAGGAGTTTTTTCAAACTCTTCTTAAACAAAACAAAAATATCTGTGATTCTACTGAGTTTTTAGAGTATTTTAATGATAATCCAACACTTTTAACCCATGTTACAAATGCAACTTCTACTGAGTTAGATACAATACAAAAAAGTAAACACACGGTCATACACTGCCCTATTTCAAATAGACTTTTAGGTAATCCAACGCTAAATATCAAAGAGTTAAATGAGAAAAACATACGATGGATAGTTGCTACAGACGGATTAAGTTCAAACTACAAACTTGACCTTTTTGAAGAGATGAAAATCTCTCTTTTTATGCATAGTGACGCGCCACTTTTAGAGTTTGCTAAAGCTTTGTTAGATGGCGTAACTATAAACGCAGCAGAGGCACTTGGTTTAAACGCAGGAGAGATAAGCGAAGGGAAAAATGCTGATATGATTGTTCTTGATTTAGATGCAGAACCAACAAAAGAGTTAGCAATTCATCTTATACTCCATCACTATAACATCTCAAAAGTTTATATCAATGGAAAGTTAGTAAAAGAGGATTAACAAACCTCTTTTTTTGCTATGTAGTTTAACTCTTTACAAGAAAATCCAGCCTCTTTTCTCGCTTCTATATTTATATTTTTAGGGCGTAAAAAACCTTGTGGATAATATTTATCTATGATTTCAAAGTAAATATCAGGTAATACGCCATCTTTTTTACAAGCATAGTTAAACCAAATATCCCCTTTTTTGACATGGTCTACTTCTTCATCTAAAATAACTTCTAATGTTTTGATAATATTCTCAATCATGGCACTTTTTGGAAGTTTTTTAAGTTTTGTGAGTATCATAGGTGTTGCATCAAGCCCATTTGCTTCTAAATATCTTGGAACAACTGCCATGCGTTCTACTAAGGTTTGTGTTCTTTGACTTGCTTCAAAAAGAGCGTTATGCACTTCCACATCACCATAGCTAGCCCCAAGTTCCTTGAGAAGTTTTTCCAACATTTGGAAATGCCGTATCTCATCATCAGCAACACTCAGCCAATCTGCATAATACTTTCTTGGTAAGTCTATAAATCTATAAGCACCATCAAGTGCCAAATCAATAGCTGAATACTCAATATGTGCTATAGCGTGAAGCAGGTTTATCTGTCCATCTTTTGTCGTTAAGTTCTTGCGTTTAGGTACATCTTGAGGTGGAATAACCTTACAAAGTTCAGAGTAAGATGGCTCTTTAAACTCTTTAGTTTCAAATGCTGTTTCAAAGTCGATTTTATCCTCTTTAAACAAATTATAAAAGATATTAAATCTTTTGATTTTATCTTTTGGATTTTTTGATTCTAAAATTAACTCAAGTTCTTTATAAAAATTCATAATGGAATAATGCTATAATCCATCTAAAAAAGAGATTAGAATGAAAATCAAAGTCAAACCGATGGGCATTTACCAAACCAACTGTTACATTGCGACGGTCGATGGTAAGGATTTTATTATCGACCCTGGTGTAGGTGCAACGCAGTGGGTAAAAGATAATGTTACAAATCCTGTAGCTATTTTAAATACGCATGGACATTTTGATCATGTGTGGTCAAACGCAGAGCTTCAAAAAGATTTGGGTTTACCACTCTATACCCCTCAGGGGGATGTTATGCTTTTGAGTAATAGCTCATGGATACCAGACTTACCACCTTCTGTTCCTGATGTAGAAATTGTTGGAGATGAGGAGTTAGATTTTGATGGTGTGAAAGTAAAATTTCGTCACTTCCCAGGTCACTGCCCAGGATGTTCAACCATAGAGATTGGGGATGCCATGTTTAGTGGCGACTTTATCTTTGAGAGAAGTATCGGTCGCACTGATTTTCCTTACTCCTCACCACAAGAGATGAAAAAATCATTAGAGAAGTTTAAACTACTTACTTTTGATAAAACAGTTTATCCTGGACATGGTGGGACAACAACTATAAAACAAGAACAAAAAAATACAGATTACTGGATAAATACATTATGAGTCATTTTGATAAAAGAGCTGAGGGCTGGGATAAAGGTAATACTCAAGTGAGTGGTGCAAAAGTTATCGCAGATGCGATTAGAGAAAATATAAAGCTTCATAACAAGATGCAACTCATCGATTTTGGAACAGGAACAGGACTTTTAGGTTTTGATATCGCAACTTCTGTAAAAAAAGTGCATGGTGTGGACACTTCTTCAAAAATGTTAGAAAAACTAGAAGCAAAAAACACACAAGAGCTCAATATCAAGCCCTATTGTCAAGATATTATCAAAGAGCCACTAAAAGAAAAGTTTGATGGTCTCGTCTCTTCTATGACACTTCATCACATCCAAAACTTACAAGATTTTTTTACAACTATTCATGATACACTCACTCAAGATGGTTTTATCGCTATTGCTGACCTAAAAACAGAAGATGGAACATTTCACTCAGACAATATAGGTGTATTTCACTTTGGATTTGATGAGGCAGAACTTTGTAAAATTGTGCAAGAGTGTGGTTTTAAAGATATAAAGTTTGAGACTATTAACACTATAAAAAAACCACATAGAGATTTTGGAATTTTTTTACTTACAGCAAAAGTGGCTTAGTTTTTTTCTTCATCTTCATCAAGGAGATGAAGTTTTAGAACATGCTTATCTGTAATAACTGTTTTAAATTCGCCTTCAAAAACTTTTATATCTAAAACAAAAGCTTCTACATGTACATTGCGTTTACGCCCTTCTTTATGTCTTACTTTTGCAATTACTTTTACCTCGTCATGAAACTTTACAGGTGATAAAAACTGACAATCACTCGCTACTAAAACAACATTTCTCTCGTTTACAGCGAGCATAGCCGCATAATCTGCAGAAGAAAAGATAAAACCACCATGAATAAGACCGATATCATCAGCCAACATTTCCGATGTTGTTACAAGTTTTACCTCAACATAACCAACTTCCATTACAATAACTTCACCACTAAGATCTTGATTTACTCTCTCATGTGTCTGTATGAAAACTTTGTTTGCTTCATCTTCTCTATAGTCATCTAGGGCTAATTCGTCATCATTGTTCTCTTCTTCTGCCACTACTTATCCTTTGTTAATCTCACATATACTCTTGCTGGGGCTGGGTAACCTTCAACAGTTTTACTTCTATCATTTGGATCTAAAAAATCCTCCAAAGACTGTCCCTCTATCCACTCTGTTTTTCTCTGCTCATTTGACTCTGTTACTGAGCTCTCGAGTACTTCAAACTCTGTAAAACCAGCTCTTAAACACCAGTTTTTCAAAGCACTAATTGTTGGAACAAAATAAATGTTTGGTATCTTTGAGTATGAAGACTCAGGACACAAACACATCTCATCTTCACCCTTAATATAAAAAGTATCAAGTATAACTTCGCCTTTTTTATCAAGTCCCTTAAACAAAGACTTTAGCATCGCAACAGGGTCACTTCTGTGATACAAAACACCTAAACAAAAAATAGTATCAAACTTCTCTTCATAAAATTCTAAATGTTCAACACCCAAAAGTTCATAAACAATCTCACTCTTTACAAAATGATTGATAAAATCAAACTGTGTTTTATAAAGCGGTGAGGGGTCAAACCCAACTAATGATTTTGGATTATCTTCTTGCATGCGAAAAAGATAATAACCATTGTTACACCCTATATCGGCAACTCGTTTATCTTTTAAATTAAAATGCTTTCTTAAGAGATTATATTTGACATTACTTCGCCATTCACTATCTATATATGTTTGTCCTATTTCAAAAGGTCCTTTTCTCCACGGCATCAGTAATTTTGCAGTCTCATGTATCTTTTTTTCATCAAGTGAGGCAGTTATTTTAACAACATCACCAAGTTCAACAGTTGCGTTTACATCTTCAAGATTATCTATTGCTTTTCTGAGTGGTGCTATATTTTTCCAAGTCATCCACTTCTGGCGTTCTTTTCGTAAAGTTTCTAAGTTCATTTTATTCTTTATCTATGTAAATTTTACTATAATTGTATCTAAATATTGAGAGGATTTTTAATGAGATTAGAAAAAAAGGCTACACTTGTTTCTACAAGCGTTGCAGCATTACTTGTAATCATGAAAATGACAGTTGGAGTTTTGAGTGGTTCTATTGCTGTTTTAGCATCTGCCATTGATAGTTTACTTGACTTAACTGTATCACTTTTTAACTACTTTGCTCTTCATAATGCCGAAAAAAATCCTGACGATAATTTTCATTATGGACGCAGCAAGATAGAGCCACTTGCCGCTGTTATGGAAGGAACTATCATCTCCATATCTGCACTTTTTATTCTCTATGGTGCTATTTCTAAAATAATTTATCCAAGAGATATGAGCAATATGAGCGAAAGTATAACTGTAATGATTGCTTCTTTTATAATTACTGCATTTTTAGTTACATTTTTAAATTATGTTGCTAAAAAAACGAAAAATATGGTTATAAAAGCAGATGCTCTTCATTACAAAACAGATCTTTTCTCAAATGGTGCTGTTTTATTTGCTCTTGGAGCTATTTCTTATACAGGTGAACAACTTATTGACCCTATTTTAGGTATTGCTATTGCAATTTATATGATTTACTCTGCTATACCTATCATCAAAGAGGGAATTTTAATGCTTCTTGACGCAGCACTACCCCAAGAAGATATAGATAAAATCAAAGAGATACTTGAAGCTGAACCTATCATACAAGCATATCATTATCTCCAAACAAGAGAATCAGGTTCACATGTCTTTATCTCTGTTCATGCAGTCTTCAATATCAGTATATCTTTATACGATGCCCATATGATTGCAGATAAAATAGAAGCAGATATACGAGATTACTTTCAAGATAAAAAGACACATATACTAGTGCATATGGATCCTTATGATGATTCAGAGATTAATGGTGATGAAGAGGAATGGTAAAGACTACTTTTTCTTCAGCTTTTTAGCCTTGAACATTTTTTCTAGTTCCACCTCATGAGAGCTGGAACGAAAAAATTCCGCTTGCGATTTTCTGGAAAATTCGCTTGCGATTTTCTAGAAGATACTTTGATGTGGGACTCCTGCCTTTTGTTGTATGTAGCGTAACGGAATACGACAAAAGGTTGGTGACCCGTTTAGGGCTCAGCTTCGCCGTTATACTTTTAGTTAAGCCCACTTCAATGCAGGTTTAACATGTTCATGAGCACATTCAGTTAAATATGAATTCATTAAGTTTTGATAAGAGATACCTGTTTCTTTGGCTAAATCTTTAAAATAGTTAATCGTATCATTTTCAATACGAATTGAGATTTGTTTTTTAACATGCTTTGCATATGGGTTCTTTATAGAGTTACTAAAATTATATTCTTCTCTCATAACATTTCCTTATAGTTCTTTTCTTCAGATAAAGTCGCTTTTCGTGCAGATATTAGACGAATAACATTCTCTTCATCCTTATAACAATGAACGACTACTAGTACTTTTAAAGAACAACTAAGTCCAAGTAAAATAAATCTGTCCTCATCTTCTGAATGGTCGGGGTCAAAAATTAATCTTGCATTATCATCATCAAAAACTGACTGAGCTTCTTCAAATGAAATCTTATGTTTAGCAAGATTACTTTTAGCCTTATTATTGTCCCAATCAAATTGTATTCTTTTCATAATGATATTATAATTATTTTTTCATATTAAGTCAAGTAGCAATT
>JASFZD010000142.1:0-9183 GCA_045046645.1 Sulfurimonas sp.
AAAAACCCTAAAATACGAGGAGGATAGAAATTGAAGAAGTAGAGACTTAGTGAACTGCAGCGATTGCAGCGTCGTAGTTAGGCTCTTCAGTGATTTCTGGAACGATTTCTTTGTAAGTTACAACACCTTCTTCATTTACTGCGAAGATTGCTCTACAAGTAACACCAGCTAAAACTGATCCACCAAGAAGTACACCATAAGCATTAGCGAAATCTTTGTTTCTAAAGTCTGAAGTAACAGTTAACTTGTCAATACCTTCAGCTGAACAAAATCTACCTGATGCAAATGGTAAGTCAAGAGAAACGATAGTAGTAGTTACACCCTCTAACTCAGATGCTTTCGCATTGAAGTTACGAGTTTCAGTAGCACATACACCTGTATCTAGTGAAGGAACAACGATAATAAGTTGCTTAGTACCAGTAGCACCACCAACAACAATATCTCCTAAACCATCTGAATTTACAACAGTAATCGCTGGTGCTTTGTCTCCAACATTTACTTCATTTCCTAATAACTCTACGTCTTGACCTTTAAATTTTGTAGTTGCCATTTTGGCTCCTTGTTTTGTTTTTAACATTTTCATGTTTTGTTGCGGGAAGTATATTTTAAATCGGATAATATTTGTCTTATTTCCACAAGAAGTGTTTTAGTATAAGATAATTTTAAGATTTAATCATCTAAAACCTTTTCCAAAAAAAACCACTAAACAAAACAAAAAAAGTATATGCTTCAAGTCTTCCAATTATCATCGCAAGAGAAAAAACGATTTTATCAGCATCTGAAAAAAATGAAAAATTATCAGAGGGACCAACGAGAGCAAATCCAGGTCCAACATTGCCAACGAGTGCAAAAGCAGCAGAGATAGCAGTCATAGCATCATAACCTCTAGCGTAAATGTAAATGGTTGTGATGCCAACACTTAGCATAAAAAGTGCAAAAAAACCAAAGGTTGCTGTTAGTATACGTTCTGGTTGCTGTTTTTTATCTACAAAAACAGAGATGATACTATTTGGATGTAAGATTCTTTTAAATTCACTTCGTAAGGTTTTAAAAATGATAACATAGCGAATCACTTTAATTCCACCTGCTGTTGAACCTGCATTTCCTCCAACGAGTAAACCTACAAATATAATAGCAATCGCAAGGTGTGACCAAGAGCCATAATTAATAGTAGCAAAACCTGTGGTAGTAATGACTGAAGCTATAGTAAAGGAGGCATGTTTGAACGCATCATAAAAAGTATCACCACCTATATCCATATGGACAGTAGTTAATGCTAAAGAGAGTACAAGCCCGATAATTATATACCATCGCACTTCTTCACTTTTATAACCACTAAAATCTCGATGCAATACTTTTAAATGCACTAAAAAATTGATACCAGAGAGTATCATAAAAATTGTCGTTGTCCAAATGATACCATCACTTTGAAAGTAAGCCAAAGAGTTGTTTTTAGTAGAAAATCCTCCTGTGGAAATGGTAGAGAAAGCATGGTTTATAGCATCAAACCAATTCATTCCAAAAAATTTCAAGAGAAGTATATCGCTTATGGTTAAAATAAAATAAATAATCCACAACATAAGTGCTGTATCTTTAATCTTTGGGGTCATTTTTTCTAGTTGCACGCCTGTTGTTTCCGCTTTAAAAAGAGAGAGACTTCCTGATGGATTGATAACAGAGAGCAATCCAACGCCAAGAACAATTACACCTAAACCACCAAGCCAATGCATAAGACTTCGATGAAATAGTATAAGATGAGGTAGTGATTCTATATCGGTATAGACAGTAGCACCTGTTGTTGTAAATCCACTGATAGCTTCGAAAAATGCTGATATAAAAGAGATGTCAGAGTACAAAACAAGAGGTGTAGCTCCTATGATACCTAAAAATATCCATAGAAAATTGACGGTAAATATACTCTCTTTGATAGAAAGATTGAGTTCATGTTTGTAAAGCAAGAGCCAAGCGATAAGGTTAAACAAAAAAAAAGCACCATCAAAATATAAAACCTCAAGATAACTCTCTTTGTATAAAAGTCCAACGATAACATCAAGTAAAAATATAATTGATAGTGCTAAGCCTATAAGAGACAGAAGTTTAAATATATTTTTAAAGTTCATAAATCCATTTCTTTACTTTTGGCATTGTTTTTGTAGTTGCAAAGGCGATTATAATATCGTTTTCATGCATGAGAATTTTTTCTTGAAGGGGATACAGTTTTTCTTCTCTTATGTAGTATATTTTAATGTTACTGATTGCAATAGGTTTTATCTTTCTTTTAAGATATTTTGATGTAATATATATTTTTCTTAGTAAAATAACAGCTTTGGAACCACAAAAGCTTTTTTGTATAACAACACCTTGTGAACTTAATTCTTCCATTATTTTATTGTACGCACTGACTTTGGGACCTCTTGAGGCGATGATACCCAAGGAATGCATAAGGTTGTAGTACTCCATATCATTGTTGATAGCAACTATTTTTTGAATCCCTCTCTCTTTTGCTTCAAGACATTTGATAATATTAAACTCATCATTTTTTGTTGTGGCAATAAAAATATCTGCATTACTAAGGTTTTCTTCTTCAAAAATATCACGAGCACTGTATTTTGCATTTATAACAGTTGCTTCACCTTGAAGTTCACGCTCTGCAATCTCACATAATTCCATATTTTTTTCTATTACTTTCACATCTTTTTTTGCTTCTAGTAAAACTTTTGCTATGGCAATGCCTAATTCATCTCCTCCATAAACGACACACTTTTGTATGTTTTTTATAGGGGTATTATCGATAAGAGAACACACTTTTTGAATTTTTTCTTCTGCTCCAAAAAAGTAGACAAGGTCATTTGGCATGATAATTTCATCTTCATCAGGGATAAAAAAATCTTTATTTCTTTCAATACCTACTTTAATAAAATTATCTGATTCTATTTTTTTTGCATGAAAATTTTGTGAAACTCGTAAGGAAATAAGTTTATTTTTTGTATATTTGAAAAATTTTACATTGTTTGCTTTTGGATAGTTTAAAAGAGAAGCGACACTTTTTGAAGCAAGTCTAGTAGGAAAAATAATTTCGTCTACTCCTAACTTTTCTTTGATAATAAATATATCTTTAAAATACTTTTGCAGTCGTACAAAAGTTTTGTCTATATCAAGTATAGAATTGGCAATCATTGTTGCAATAAGATTGACATTATCTATGTTAGTGACTGCGATAAATAGATCAATTTTGGTATGCTTAAACCCTTCATAGGTTGTTGAATTTTCTACATTACCGTGAAGAGGTAAGATATCTAAACTTTCTTGAATGCGATGCAGAGCTTTTTCATTTTGATCAATAACAGTAACATTATTTCCTATAGAAAGGGTACGTGCAAGATTGAAACCAACTTGTCCAGCACCAGCAATGAGTATATTCATAAATCCTTCTTTATTTAGAAGCAACTATATTATAGAATGCTTTTTGGGGCAATATCTAACTCTTCTAAAGAACTAAACATTCCTTTTTTGTACATATCAACAGCGACTCTACCTATCATAGCAGCATTATCTGAGCAGTATTGGAGTTCACTAAGTAAAAGGGGGGCATTGTGAGGTTTGAGCAGTTTTTCTATCTCACCTCTTAAGTAAAGGTTTGCACTTGCCCCACCGACAATAGCAAAGGTTTTTGGCTTGTTTGTTTTAAAGTACTTTTTGAGTTTCATAGTTAAATGTTTAGTCGCAATATGCTCAAAAGAGGCGGCGATGTCTTTAAAATCTGGATTTTCTTGTTTTTCTTCTTCTAAAACAGCAAGTCTCACTGCGTTTTTAAGCCCTGAGTAGCTAAACGCAATAAGAGGAGATTGGTGCAGAGGCACAGTAAAATTATGTTTTAGTCTCTCTCCATCTTTTGCTAAGTTTTGAATAAGTGGACCACCAGGGTAGCCAAGATGCATCATTTTTGCCACTTTATCAAAACTTTCTCCAAAGCTATCATCCATACTTTTAGCAATAGTTGTTATGTCTTGTAAGCCCTTTACTTCCATGACTTGCGTATGTCCACCAGAGACAAGTAAAACAGTTAAAGGAAAAACAGTTTCTTTTTCTATAAAAAGAGAGTAAATGTGACCGATAAGGTGATTTACTCCAATGATAGGAATCTCAAGTGCAACTGCAATAGCTTTTGCCATAGTAACACCCTCAACAAGTGTAACAGCAAGTCCAGGCGTTGCAGTTACGGCGACTGCTTTTAACTTTGAAAAGTAAGGTTCACATTGTTCTAAAATACGAGGAAGTGCCTCTGCATGAAGTCTTGCTGCTAGTTCAGGAACAACACCCCCGTAGATGCTATGTTCTATCTCTTGAGAAATTTTTTTATGAAAAAGAAGCTTGTTTGTTGCTATCTCAGTGATAGAGATAGCACTATCATCACATGAACTTTCAATGGCGAGTATCATCTTTTATCCTCATTTTTTTTGATAACGCAGTTTTTAGCATAAGGGATAGATATTTTAAAACAGGTAGTAAAGTTATCTTTAGCGATTAAACCTAACTCTCCTTCAAAAAGTTTTAGTACTATCTGTTTTGACATGTAGAGACCGATACCTGTTCCTTTCGTTTTTTCTTTAGTTGTGAAGTATGGATCAAAAATTTTATCTTGTACTCCTGCAAGTACACCTACGCCATTATCACAGCAGTATATTTCTAGTTCTTTCTCGGTTGTTAAAAACTCTAAATAGATGATTTTTTTGACTGCGTCTGGTTTAAATGCATCTTTAGCGTTACTAAGAAGATTAAGGATAACTTGAGAAAGAGATGAAGCAATTTCTACATTGCCTAAATCTTCATATATTTTGACCTTAAAATCAATGTTTTTATTTTTGATAGCGATGCCTATAATATCTTGCACTTCTTTAGCAATATAAGATAATGATTTCATCTCAAGGTTTTCTCTTTTATCAAAAAAGGACATAAAATCATTGATAGTTGCTGCGAGATACTCTACATTTTGTTCCATTATATCAAAGTATTTTTCTCTCTCTTCTTGGGAACTAGCAGAGAGTTTTGCATTGAGAACAGCTAAATTTATAGTGTTTAATGGCTGTTTCCATTGATGTGAGATATTAGCAATCATCTCCCCCATAAAAGCAAATCTAGCTTGTTCAAAAAGTAAAATATCTTTTGCTTTGTTTTTTTCTATCTCTTCATAAAGTTCATCTTTAAACAGTTGGAGATGAGAAATAAGTTTCAAGATAAGTAATATAGTTGGTGGGGATATGAAGCTTGGCGCTAAAATAGACATCATAAAGATAATTTTTGTGTAGGTAACACCAAACACTAAAGTAAGTAGATAGACTAAAGGTACAGAACTTAGAACAATACCAAAAGTGAAAATAAAGATAATGAGAGTTATATTGTATTGTGGCAATTTGTCAATGATTTTATTGATGATTGACTTTGACATCTTTATCTTTTCTCTTTTAGTAAGAAAGCTCTAACTTCTTTGTCTATACTAAAGACATCATCAATATTGTGTGGAATATCTCCAAACTTATCAAACGCAGTTATAATATTTTTGCTTATGTCCATAAAACCTATCTCTTTGTTGATAAACCTCTGTATAGATGCTTCATTAGCTGCGTTTATTACCAATCCTCGTGCAGGATTTTTTAACAGTTCATCTTTTATCTGCCAGATAGGATAACGATCAGTTGTTATCTCACGAAATTCTAAAGAGCCAACTTGAAGTAAATCAACATGTTTTAAGATGTTTTCTTGCATCTTGTTATCAAGTGCATAGGCGATGGGGAGTTGCATACTTGCGTTTGCAAAGTGAGCAGTGGTTGAACCATCTTTAAAGTCTATCATTGCATGGATAAGAGACTGCGTTTCAATGATAGCATCATAAGAGCCTTCACCAAAAAGCCATCTTGCTTCTAAGAGTTCAAACATTTTGTTTACCATAGTTGCACTGTCGATAGTTATCTTTTGCCCCATATTCCAGTTTGGATGTTTTTGTGTATCTGCTAGTGTTGCGTTTTGGATGCGTTTTATATCCCAATCTCGAAAGGCACCACCACTTGCAGTGATTGTCATTTTTGATACCGGTCTATCTTGAAGAAGATACCAGAGTCCAAAGTGTTCACTATCTATGGGTTGTATCTTTGAAGTGTCTATAAATGCACCACCTGCTACTAAAGACTCTTTGTTTGCAAGAGCTACTTTTTTATTGCATTTGAGTGCTGTAAGTGTAGGGCGAAGTCCTAAGAAACCTACAAGTGCATTTACGAGTAATGAACTTGTAGAGTCCTCTATGACTTTTAGAATGGCTTCTTCTCCTGCGTAAACGCAGGTATGATTTACTTTTGGTATATCTTCTCTATTGGCGATTACGACAGTTTTTGGATTGTGCTCTTTTATCTGCTCGTTGAGTAGTTTTATATTTGATCCACAAACTAAGACTTCAACATCGATACCAAATTTTTTAGCAACTAAAAGTGTGTTTACACCTATAGATCCAGTAGATCCAAGAAGTACCAATTATACTAATCCACGAAGTAGAACAAGCATGATGATTCCAGCAAAAAGATAACCATCAATTCTATCAAGAATCCCACCATGTCCTGGAAGGATATTTCCACTATCTTTTACATCAGCGGCGCGTTTGAGTGAAGATTCAAACAAGTCACCAAATATAGAGCTAATAGCAACAGCAAAAGAGATTAAAAATGCCACAGTTATATCAACGATTGGAAGTCCAAAAAACATACCGCCTATAGTAGCAACAGCTACACCACCTACAACACCTTCCATAGTTTTGTTGGGGCTTGTTTCGCAAAATGGCGTTTTACCAATACTCTTACCCACAGCATACGCACCAACATCAGTAAGAGCAACAACAGCAAGAAGCCATAAAAGAGATAAAATACCGTACTCTTGATACATTGTGAAAACAAATAACATACCAGCAGTAGGATATATAAAAGGTAAAAAGTCTTTCCACTCAAGATTTTTATTGTAAGCAAGTGCACTAGCATAGACAATACCAGAGATAACAAACAGATCATCACCATAAGGATAAATACCAGCAATAAGCCAAATAGCTATAGCAAAAGGTAAAAGGTTGTTCTTTTGGACTTTAAAAAGTTTTGTTGATTCGTCAAATGCGATAAGATAGATACCACCAAAAACAACCCATGTAATAAAAAAACTATCGATAAAACCTATGATAAGAACAGAGGCTAAAAGGATAAATCCAGTTATAATTCTTTCTTTATTGTTGTCAAATATTGTGCGTACTCTTTGCATGCAAATTCCTAAAAATAAATTAGAAAAGATTATAGCATATCAGACTTTAATATCTAACTTGTGAATAGGTTGATACTGTGTTTCTTCTTCCTCATTTTCTTGTTTTTTATTTCTTTGATTTTCTCTGTCAGCTTCATCTCGAGTGTGTTCACGGTCTGCATCAACTTCTTGATTTTCTTCTGTTGGACGAACTTCTAAGACTTTTTCATCTTTTTCATTTGCTGCAGCCTGAGCCACCATATTTTGAAAATCAACACGATTATTATGAGCATTTTGCAGTGCAGTCGCAACAGGAGTCATTTGGTTTGTAAAGATTGCACTGCCGATAGGTCCTACTGCCATAATGTCTCCTTCTTTATATTCTCGTATCTACTTCTATGGTTTTATATTTATTGTAAAGCACATTTGCACCATTTTGAATAGTCACTTCTCTTCTAGGAGTATAATCGACCAAAAACTTATCTTGTACAGTTGTTGTGAAATCAACACACAATCTTGCAGCACTTTGGATGATGTTTAGAGGTAGATTTTGTTTGTCTGTTGTGATTATAACATGTGCAGATGGTCTCTCTTTTAAGTGAATCCAAATATCTTTAGCTCTTGCATTTTTAAGGAGTTCTATATTTCCTTTTTCGTTTTTACCGAGTTGGACTTTGTAACCTTCTATCCAAAAAACTTCTATAGAATCATTGACTTTTATTTTTTTATTTTGTACTCGTTTTGGAAAAAGAAGCTCTATTTTTGAGGTATCTTTCGCCATTTCTACTGTATGGATAAAAAACTCTATATGTTCTATCTTTGAAGACAAAGACTCCTCTTGGATATGAAGATGTTTTGCTTTTTGTTTTGCTTTTTTACTTTTGGTGAAGTACATACTACTGATAAGATGAGGTGTTTGGTATGGTTTTGGAAGCTCTAATGTGATTGCATTTCCATCATAATCATGAAGTTGTAATGTTAAAGCATAGGGTTTAATGTTATGAATATTTGAAAGAACTAGGTTCCCATAATGCTCACTCTGCTGTGCTTCATCTAAAAGTGTAGCTTCGTTGTCTAGTTTATCGTAAAGTTTTTGTAGTTTTTTAAGCTTTTTACGAAGAAATGCTATCTTCTGTTTTTTGAGATTTTTAAGTTTGTTGCCTTGCTCTTTTTCATAAACACTATATAAAAATATTTCAACATCTTCTAATGGGTACTCTTTTGCCACAAAAGGAGCATTGGGAACATCGAGCAGTTTTTGTCCAACATGTACCTCACGAAATGAAGAAAATAGATCTACATGACGAAGTGCTTCAAGGACAATGTTCTCTTTATCTAAGATGATTACATTTGTGTATTTTCCTGTAAATTCTATCTGCAAGTAAGTGATTTCTTCTTTATAAGCCGAAGCCACAGATGTTTTTAATCGTATGATTTTGTCATCGTTGAGCAGGGAAATGTCTAAAATGTTAGAACGGTTAAATCGTTTGGCTAAGATAACATCAAAAGGAGCATTGTAAACTTTTGAACGAGGATATTCTTGACACTTAAACATACTAGAATCACTGCGTTGCATGTTAAAGTAAATATCATCGCGTTTGTCAAATACTATCCTCATCGTGGTATCACTTACTCTATGAATAGCAGATATTTTTGTAAAGTTTTGTAAATATTTTACAATTTGTTTTAGGTGTGATAGTTTCATCTTTATAATTTTAGCGAAACTTAGTTATAATTCCAAAAAATAAATCTAAGGTCAACTAAGCATGCAACTTCCTAAAGGTTTTGGTAAAAATTACTTTAATTTAGCAGCCATACAAGCCTATATGTCTTTAAAAAAGATACTAGCACTTAGTAGTTCAGTATGTACTCTTAAAACAAAACCTCTTAGAATTGTTATCACTTCACCCCCTA
>JASFZD010000143.1:0-19647 GCA_045046645.1 Sulfurimonas sp.
CAGGGTTAATAATGAAAGTTGTGCGAACTATGCCCATATACTCTTTCCCGTAATTCTTTTTGAGTTGCCAAACACCATACTCTTGCATCATCTCTGTACTTTCATCACTTAAAAGAGTGATAGTAAGCTCTTTTTTTTCTATAAAATTACGATGTTTTTTTGTAGTGTCAGCACTTACACCTAAGATGATAGCATCAAGCTCTGAAAAGTCAGGTGCCGCTTCTGTAAATTCACAAGCTTCTGTAGTACAGCCTGGAGTATTGTCTCTTGGGTAAAAGTATAAAACTATCCACTTTCCTTTTAAATCACGAGAACATATCTCAACATCATCTTGGTTTGGCAGACAAAACGCAGGTGCTTGTTGGTTGATTTCTAACATGTAAAATCCTTAAAATTAATAAACGAATAGTAAAAGGTAAACCCAGATACCACTAAAAGATGTAAATATAATAGCTATGAATGTTTTGGCTGCTAGAAGTTTATGTGAGCGTGATCGTACTCCAGGAATGAGACCTTTAGAAAACTGAATGTTTGCGTTTAGCACAGTTAAAATCCAATAAAAAAGCATAACAAGAGCGATAAAAATATGTACTCCTAAAACAACAGAAGCATAAGTATGTGATACACCACTTCCTTGCATAAAAGCATCAAACCCACCACCAACACGAACACCAAGCTCAAAGTAACCAAGTACAATAACAGCCGCTACAAAAATGATGTTTTGTGAGACTGCATGTAATTTATAATGTTTTTTTCTAGCTAAAGCAATTGAAGCGAAAACTATGATAGGTAAAAATGCAACGATAAGAGTAACAAAGTCCATAAAAAATGGTGCACGAGTACCTAAGAATCCAGCTTGAAACATATAGTTCATACTTTCTTTCATAAATTATTTCCTATTTTTTTGGTATTTGAAGTATAGCCAACCTATGATAAATAAAAAAGCTATTGTTATTATAGTTATTTGTTTTAAGTATTGATGAATTAATTCTTGATTTTCGCCGATAAAGTAACCCATAAGCGTTAAGATAAGCGCCCAAATACCAGCCCCAAGAATAGTAAAAATAGAAAACTGGACAAGATTCATACGAGCAAGTCCAGCGGGGATAGAAATAAGCTGACGAATTCCAGGGATGAGACGACCAGTAAAAGTGGATATATGACCATGAGCGGCAAAAAAGTCCTCCATTTTTAGAAGAGTTTCTTCTTTGATAAAAAAGTAGTGACCATATTTAAGAAGAAATTTTCTTCCAAGAGTGCGAGCTAAAAAATAGTTTGTAAATGCACCAATTAAAGAACCTCCAAGGGCAGATATCATTATCATCGTGATACTCATATCCCCTTTACTTGCTAAGTATCCGGCTGGGATAAGGACTATTTCACTTGGAAAAGGTATAAAAGAAGACTCAATTGCCATCATAATAAATATACCGAAATAACCCCAATCAAATATCAAATCAACTAAAACTTGCGCGAGTTCATGTATCATTTTAAATTCTCCTCTACAGCTTTTATCATCTTTTGTGCTACATCTTTTGTACTAAAAGAGAGAAGTTTCTCACTTTTTTCTTTGAGTGGCTCTTGAATGATTTGTAAAAGTTCTACTTTAAGGTCTTGGCTTTCTCGTTGGCACCATCCAAGCTCATTTTTAACAATAAACGCAGCATTATAAAACTGATGATCACCTGCTGCAAATGGATAAGGGATGTAAAGGGCAGGGCAGCCATTGGCAGTAAGTTCCCAGAGTGTTGATGCTCCAGCTCTTGAGATAGCTAAATCTGCTTGAGTGATAAGTGAGGCTAAATCTTTTGTAAAAGAGTAGAGTTCAACGCTCACACCTAGTTCATCATAAGCCTCTTTGACTCTCTGGTAATCTGCTTCACCAGCTTGATGGATGATTTTTACATCTTTATTTTGAAGTTCTAAAGCCACATCAAGTGCCAAGTCGTTAATGGCTTTGGCTCCATGGCTTCCACCTAAAAAGATGATGGTTTTTAGCTCATCCCTCACTCTTGCGTTGACATAAAAAATCTCTTTAACTGGGTAACCTTGTATAGGTGATGCCTCATCATAAGCCGAGATAAAACTTTTTGCATAAGGCTTTAAAAGTTTGTTGAGTCTTCCTTCTACTGCGTTTTGTTCATGGATGAAAAGTGGTAGAAACCGACTAAGAGTAGCAAACGCAGCAGGGGCGGCTGAAAAACCACCAACACTATAAGTTGCTTGTATATTGTGTTTTTTAAGGATGCTTCTTGATTTGAAAAAAGCTTTGAGTATTTTAAAAAGTGCTTTGACTTTTCCTAAGCCTTTTTGATTGACAACCCCAGTCGTTTCTAAAAAATAAACATGAGAAAATGCACTATGTTCTTCAAAATATTTTCTATCTTGTCCATGGGTAGAACCGATAAAAATAGCTTCATGACCATTGCTTATGGCTGCTTGGACTAAAGCTTGTGCAATCATAAGATGACCACCTGTTCCCCCACCTGTTATACATAGTTTCATTTAGTAGTTCTCCTTAATCCATATCTGCTTTTTTTGATGCCATAAGTACCATACCAACTCCGATGGCAGCACCTAACATTGCTGAACCACCATAGCTTAAAAATGGAACTGAAAGCCCTTTAATCGGTGTGATTCCACTGATACCATAAGCGTTTACCATAAAAGAAAAAGCTAAAATTAAACCAATACCTATACTAAATAGATAAAGTGTTTTTTCTTTAGAGCGGTTGGCTACTTTAAAGATGCGTTGTAACATCCATAGAAAAATAAATACAACAAATAAGACACCTAAAAAACCAAACTCTTCTGCTAAACCAGCCAAGATAAAGTCAGTGTGTACTTCAGATAAAAATCCAAGTTTAAAAGTTCCATTTCCATAGCCGACACCTAAAAGACCACCATTATGTATAGCATTAAGAGAGTGTCCTATCTGGTAAGGTTCTACTTCAACAGGGACTCTTAGTTTATCAGCGATAGAAGTTGGAAGTAGTTCTAAAACACTATTTTGTGCAAGAGACCACCATGATTTAATGCGTAGGATTCTATGGTGTGCTGTTAAAATAAAGATGATGATAGCTGTGAAAATTCCACCTAAGATAGTGATAAAAAATTTGAAACTACTTCCTGCAAAAATAAGCATAAACAAGAGGGTAAGACCAAGCACAACAACTTGTCCTAAATCTTTTTGTAAAAATGCAATAATAAACATTGCTCCCACAAAAATAACAGCATAAGGGATAAAACGCTTAAACTCTCCAACGAGACCCATGTTATCATGATGCCCTAGCTTTCTTGAAAAACTCCAAGCCAAAAAGTAGATAAATCCGACTTTAAAAAATTCAACAGGAGCTAAGGAAAAACCAGCAACTTTAATCCATCTTTTTGCTCCACCCACTTCTGAAACTAAACTCTCAGGTAAAAAAGGCATTGCTATCATAAGAGTGAGTGAACCTAAAAATAGTGTAAAACCTAAAGGAGTTAACCACTTGTCTGGATTAAGCTGTGAGAGTATAAACATGATGGTAATACTTAAAAATCCAAAAGCAGTTTGTCGAAGTACAAAGTGAAACTCATTGGCGTTAAAAAGTAGAGTAGTGTAAACAGAGAGCGAGTATGATAAAATAATACTGATACCAATAAGAGTAGAGACTATGGTAAAAAGTTTTCTATCAGCACTCAAAATAGTTACCTACTGTAGCTTGTTTATTTTTAAAACAAATTCAACTTCAGGTTTTGAAAGATGAAGTTCTTTGGCAATAGTATCAAGAGAAACGCTCTGTTTAAAAAGTGAAATAATTTTTTCATCATCGTTACCATGAATAGAAGAGGGAATAGAAATCTGTTTTACACCACTCTCAAGATGTGAAACGCGAGTATCTATTTCTGCTTCAAGAGAGTTGATGTTTTCTTGTAGTTGTTGCAAACCTTGAGAAAGAGGTGCTACCATATCATAAACAGTGCGTTCTATCTCTTGGTAAATAACTTCGTCTGTCATGCGTTGCGAGTTCTCTTTGATGTTTTCTTGCGTTTCACCAAGTTTCTTTTTTAAGTAAAAAAGTTCTCTATTTAACTCTTCTACAACAGAAGCAATAGAGCGAATATTTTTAGTATAGTCTGAATCTTTTGTAAAAACATAGTAAAGAAGATAGAGAATAATTCCCGCCATAATGATAACAATATATTCAATGCTAAACTGAGATAGGTCTAGTTGTGGTGCATTCACGATTTTTTCTCTTTTGCTTCACGGATTTGTACACGCTCTCTAGCTGTCATGTAAGACGCCCACTCTTTTTCATCTGTTTCATGCATTTTTGTAATCTCTCCAAGAGTGCCAGAGAGTGCTTGAAAAAAAACACCAACATCTCTTTTTGGATGAACAGGCATTTCTATGCGACCATAATATTTCACACCTTTACTTAAAATATTTTCACTAAGATGAAAATGTTCAAATCCTATGGAATCTATCTGAGCTGCACTCATTAAAGAGATACGGGGAGGTTCTTCGTTTTTTAAGAATCTCTCTAAGGCATCTATTTTGTTGTGCATTTCAACCATAAGTTGGAGTAAAACAGGATCACTCTCTGCTGTTTCTCCTCGTGCTTTTGCCAGTTTTAACCATTGATTTATTGCGTTCTCATCGGATTCACTGAGTTGATGATACTCTCTTTCGTACATTTCTTTATCTTGTGCAACTTCACTAAAGACTAAACTAATCGGTGCAGGAACTAAACGAGGCATATTCATCATATCATCTTATCAAGTACAATTAAAACAAAAAATGCAATGCCAAGATAACCGTTAACTGTGAAAAAAGCACGGTCTATTTTTGTGAAATCTTTACGCACTAGTTTTTGCTCATAGGCTAAAACAAAACCACTACCAAAGGCAGCTAGAAATGCAAAAAAACCAAGTCCAGCAACCCAGACAAAGAGTACCCAAAAGATAACACTAAGCATATGAAAGAGTGCTGAGATAAAAAGAGTCGCCTCTGTGCCATACTGAGATGGGATAGAGTGGAGGTTTTTCTCTTTGTCAAAGTCCATATCTTGAAGGGAGTAAAGCAGATCAAATCCAGCCACCCAAAAGATAACACCTAAACTTAGTAAAACAGACCAAGGTGGAATAGTTGCACTCACAGCAATCACACCAGCAATCGGAGCGAGACCAAGAGAGATGCCAAGTACGATATGTGCAAGAGAAGAAAATCTTTTAAAGTAAGAGTAAGAACCTAAGATGATGAGGATAGGAACACTTAAGGCAAGAGCCAAAGAATTTATCATGTACGCGATTGCAACAAAAAGAACTGCGTTTACGAGAATAAAAATCAAGATACTAGAAGCATCTAGGCGACCATCAACATTGGGACGATTTGCTGTTCTAGGATTTGCGGCATCTACATCACGGTCAGCATAACGGTTTACACCCATAGCAAAGTTTCTAGCACTAAGCGCTGCACCAACACCCATAAGAAGCAACCAAAGACCAAACCATCCATCTGCTGCTACAATCATAGCAATAAAAATAAACGGAAGCGAAAAGATAGAATGTTCAAACATCACTAACTCGTTAAAATCTTTTGCCTTTTTAATAATTCTTTGCAATATTTGACCTTCATGTATTATTAACGCTTATTTTATCTAAAAGTGAATTAATTTTAGATAATTTGGTTAAATGTCATTGCTTTCATCTTTTTCTAAGGGTTCTGCACTTAAGTCTTTCATTTTATCAGTTTGTTCTGTTTCTGGATATTGTTGCACATTTAGATGAAATACATCTGGACGAGAATAATGACCAGCAACATCAAGATTCCATTTTGAACCTCTTACTTTCCTAAGATTTATATCAGCATAAAGAATACTTTCTTCTTGATGCAGAGGACCAGCAATAATGGCACCACTTGGCTCAACTATAACACTATTACCGCTATTTATCCATTCACCAGTATCTTTATAATATGGCTCTAGTTGAGGAAATTTTGTAAGAATATCAGATTTTTTATAAGCCATGCAACAACCAAGGACATAAGTTCCACCCTCACGCGCGATATGACTCATAGTTGCTTTCCAAGTATCACTTTCATCATAAGTAGGAGCAAGGTAAAGCTGTACACCTTGAGAGTAGAGAACAGAACGTGCAAGCGGCATATAATTTTCCCAACAAGTTAATCCTCCAATTTTCGTTAAATCAGTATCAAAAACTTGTAAAGTAGAAGGGTTTCCATAACCCCATGCTGTTCGTTCTGCTAATGTAGGTATAAGCTTTTGATGCTTTCCTAAAATAGTACCGTCTGCGTTTATGTATACAACAGTGTTATAGAGTGAACCTTCGCTTCCAGCAGTCTCTTTCTCATTGACTCCTATAGCTACATATATACCGTTTTCTTTTGCAGTCGCTGCAAGTTTTTCAATATATTTATCATCCATTGAGACTGAGTTTTCAAGTAAGGTAGCATATAACTCTTGGTGTAATGACATTTTTCCTATGGGTACATTCCAAACCCAATCAGGGTATCCAGGCACAAATACCTCTGGAAATAAAGCAAATTCTGCACCATTTTTGGAAGCTTCACGAATCAAATCGCATGCTTTATCAATGGTGGCTTCAAGGTCTAAGAAAACGGGTGCAGCCTGAATGACTGCTACTTTAAAATTATCTTTATGCATAATAAGCCTCCTAGTTGGATTGCTATATTATATTTTATCTATAAATAACTTATACTTATATAAGATTTTTATTGTAATGATTCTTTGTCAAATAATTTTTGTATGATACAATTAGCTAATGAAAAATGATGTGAAACAACTTGCAATTATTGGACCTACTGCATCAGGAAAAAGTGATTTGGCGATAAAAGTTGCTTTAAAGATAGATGCATATATTTTGTCAATTGACTCTCTTAGTATATATAAAGAGATAAATATTGTCTCTGCTAAACCTTCTTATACAAAGTTAAACGCAGTTAAACATTTTGGTATAGATATTTTAAATCCTGATGAGCACTTTAGTGTTGATATTTTTATATCACTTTATAGAGAAGTTTTACAAGAGTGTGAGAGGGATGCTAAAAATCTTATCATAGTCGGAGGAACTTCTTTTTATTTGAAATCACTTTTGCAAGGTTTGTCTGAGTTACCAGTGATGAGTGAGAGTGTAAGAGAAGTTGTAAGGCAAAAATTGACTGACTTGAAAAGTTGTTACACTTTTCTACAAACACTAGATGCAAAGTATATGCAAAAAATATCTTCAAATGATAGTTACAGAATAGAAAAAACACTTTTGATTTACGAAGCTTCTAGGATGAAACCAACGGAGTGGTTTGAGAGTCATCCTCCAAAACCAATAATAAAAAATTTAAATATTTTTAACATAGATGTAGATAGAGAAACATTAAGAGAAAGAATATCTAAACGCAGTGAGAAAATGCTCACTATGGGTTTGATTGATGAAGTATGTACTTTAGAGCAAAAATATTCAAGGCTACCTCATTCTATGGGTTCTATAGGAATTGTTGAGGTTTTAGAGTATTTAGATGCAAAAGTTTCGAAAGTTGAGATGATTAAAAATATCTCAACACATACAGCACAACTTGCAAAACGACAGCAAACATTTAACAAAACGCAGTTTAAAAATATCACAAGTGCACATTTAGACAAATTAGAAGATATAATACTACAGAGGTATTTATAATGGTAAAAAAAATAATGTTTATCTTGCTTTTGCTTGTTCTCTCCTATGGCTTTTGGAGCAGTGCAAACTTTAAAGAAATATCTGCTGGGGTTGCTATCTTTTTATTTGGTATGTTGTCTTTAGAACAAGGGTTTAAATCCTTTACAGGCGGTCTACTTGATAAAATACTCAAAAATTCAACAGACAAACTTTACAAGAGTATAGGCTTTGGAGTTATATCGACGAGTTTGATGCAATCGAGTTCTCTTGTTTCTGTGTTAACTATCTCTTTTTTGGGGGCAGGGCTTATCAGTCTAACAGAAGGTATCGGTATAGTTTTCGGTGCTAATTTGGGAACAACAACTGGTGCATGGTTAGTCGCCGGTTATGGTTTACATGTGGATATCGCTTCTTATGCTATGCCAATGTTAGTTTTTGGTGTTGTTTTTATGTTTCAAAAAAATACTTCGCTTAAAGGTATTGGTTATATTTTAACTGGACTAGGATTTCTGTTTTTAGGAATTCATTATATGAAAGATGGTTTTGAAGCTTTTAAAAACACCATAGATTTATCTTCTTATGCAGTTGGAGGATATAAAGGGCTTTTCCTCTTTATGTTTATAGGTGTTTTTGCAACGGTTGTTATGCAGTCTTCACATGCAACGCTTGTTTTAATCATTACAGCTTTAGCTGCACATCAAATATCTTATGAGAATGCTTTAGCACTTGCAATTGGTGCAAATGTAGGAACGACAATTACAGCTATCATAGGGTCTATGAGTTCCAATATTGAAGGAAAAAGACTTGCGGGCGCACACCTTATCTTCAATCTTGTAACCGCCTTGATAGCTATTGCTTTGATGTATCAGATAATAGAGTTAGTTGATTATATTGCTGTAAAAGTTCATATTGCAGAGGATAATTACACTTTGAAGTTAGCAGTGTTTCATACTATATTTAACACTATTGGTATCGCAGTGATGATTCCTTTTATAAACAAACTGGTGCTTTTTTTAGAAAAGGTTATAAAAACGAAAAAAAGTGTTGATGAAGTTGGATATGACACTGTGAAGTATCTTAATGATTCTGTTTTAGAATTTTCTCAGAGTGCAATAGCTGCAATAAATAAAGAGACACATCACCTTTATAAAAATAGTTTTAACATCATTGCACATGGTGTAAATCTCAAAATAAATAATATTGTTTCAGATTTAGAACTAGAAAAAGTCGTGCAAAATCCATATGCAAAACACTACATTAACATCGATGAGTATTATCAAAAAAAGATAAAAAATATTTATGGAGAAATCATAGACTTTTCTGCAAGGGCACAATCTATTATGAGTCCAGAAAATATTGAAGAGTTGTATCAGTTGAAACTTGCGAGTCGAGATTTGGTGGAATCCATCAAAAACACAAAACACCTTCAAAAAAATATAGTAAAATTTTCCTCTCACAGCAATAAATATATTCAAGAAGAATATTTAAAAATACGCATGAATCTAGCAGGACTTTTAAGAGATATAAATACAATATCGCAAACAACAAAAGAAGATGTAATCTTATTGTTACTATCAAAGGTTAGACTACACACGCAAAAAGATGATATTACTTCCAATGGTGTTTTAGATGATTTGATTAGAAAGCATCATATTACAAACGAGATGGCAACATCACTGATGAATGATAGTATATATCTTTACAACATTAGAACGAAAATATGTAATATGGCAGAAATTTTGTTTATTGATAAAAATAGTGATTTAAGAAAACTTGAAAAAGATATACAGATTTCTCAAAGTGAGATAGAAGAGATACTAAGTAAGCCAACAGAAATAACTCCATAGCTAATAAAAAGATAAGTTATGAGATACAAGGCAAAAATTCGCAGGGGCTACTAGTAGCCTCAAGAGTTTTTAACGCCGTAGCTTGTGACTTATCTTTTTACCCGTAGGGCAACATTTAAAAGGCTTATCTTCTGCGTTGAACTTCATTTAACGATGCTTGGGCATCGCCAAACAAAGTTCGCCTTGAATATAAACCTTTTAAATGTTGTTAGCTATGAAGTTATTTCTGTTGGATTACTTAAATAAAAAGGATGTATGATGGGTGTTAAGAAGTTTATAAAAAAAGTTTTTAAATCTTTAGATATGAAAAGTTTTGAGTTTAATGGTAAAAAGAAGTCTTTAAGAACACTCTTGGGTAAGTTAAAGAAAAAAAGAGTAAAAATTTTAAAACTCTTAAAAACTGAAAAAAAACAAAAAATTATAGATGAACTGCAAGAAGAGTGTGATCTTATAAATATGCATATAAAAAATGGAAAAAAGAAATTTAATGAGTTGAAAAAGAAGAGTTGATTTTACAGATACTTTTGTAAGCTTCTTCTCGTCTATCACGAAGAAGACCCCAGTATTCTCTTTGCTTTGCATTTTCTTCTAAATCGAAGTCTGCATAGATGATTTCTTCTTTATTGCGTGATGCTTCGGCTATAATAGAACCTGTGTAGTCTGTTATAAAAGAAGAGCCATAAAAAGTTATCTCACAACTCTCTCCTACTTCTTTACCTATTCTATTTGCTGTTACAATAGGGACTGTGTTTGTAGCAGCTTGACCCATCTGAACTCTTTGCCAGTGTTCTTTTGAATCAATCTTAATCTCTGGTTCACTCCCAATGGCAGTAGGATAAAAAATTATCTCAGCACCTTTGAGTGCTAAAATTCTTGCGGTTTCGCAAAACCATTGATCCCAGCAAATACCAACACCTATACGACCAAAGGCAGTATAATAAACTTTAAAACCACTATCTCCAGGTTTAAAATAAAACTTCTCTTCATAGCCAGGACCATCAGGGATATGAGTTTTTCTATAGTTTGACATTACTTCACCGTTTGCGTTGATAACTACTAGTGAATTAAACCGCTCTTCACCACTCTTTTCAAAATAACTAACTAATATAACTACACTTAGTTCTTTTGATAAAGCTGAAAATTTTTGTATTAATTCGTTATTTTTAAGAGGTTTTGCGAGTGAAAAGTATCTCTCATCCATATCCTTACAGAAGTAAAGAGATGAAAATAGTTCTGGTAAAAGGATAATCTGAGCACCATTAAAGACAGCTTCGCGTACTAAACGCAGTGCTTTGTCTATGTTTGAGTGCTCATCTGTACTCATACTCATCTGTATGGCAGATACTTTTACCATAAGTGTGGTTTATCCTCTGCTTGTAACTTCTAACAAGTGATAACCAAATTGTGTTTGAATCGGTCCATAAACTACACCAACATCTCCACCAAATACTGCTTTATCAAACTCTGGAACCATTTGACCAGGACCAAATTGACCCAAATCTCCACCTTTTGCTGATGAAGGACAAGTTGAGTTTGCTTTTGCTACATCCCCAAAATCAGTTCCATTTTCTATCTCAGTTTTTAACTCACTACATTTTGCTTCATCATCTACAAGTATATGTCTTGCTGTTGCCCATGCCATATTTATTTCCTTAAATTTATTTTTGAAATTATATCTTAAATGTGATTATATTCAGAATTTGTCAAGTTTCTTGCCAGCACTTATATAAGTTTTCATTATTTAACCTCTGTTTACATTATTCTAACATTTTTATAGTAAAATTATTTCTATAAAGGATTAGAGATGGCAAAAATAGCTAATGATATTACAGAATTGATTGGAAATACTCCTCTTGTGAGATTAAATACTCCCTCAGAATTAACTGGTGCTACAATTTTGGGAAAATGTGAGTTTATGAATCCAACTTCTTCAGTGAAGGATAGAATCGGTTCTCATATGATTAAAAAAGCTATCGAAGCAGGGAAAATAACTCCAAGCACTACAATTATAGAACCAACAAGTGGGAATACAGGTATAGCGCTTGCATCTATTTGTGCTGCAAAAAACTTAAAACTTATATTAACTATGCCTGATTCTATGAGTATAGAGAGACGCAATTTACTTAAGGCTTTAGGTGCAGAGTTGGTTTTAACTCCAGCGGTTAAAGGTATGACTGGTGCGATAGAAAAATCTGAACAACTTCAAGCCGAGATAGCAGATAGTATTATTTTACAGCAGTTTGAAAACCCTGCAAATCCTGAAGTGCATACACTTACAACAGCGGTAGAAATCTTAAAAGATACAGATAAAAACCTAGATGCATTTGTAGCTGCTGTAGGAACTGGTGGGACGATTTCAGGAACTTCAAAAGTTTTAAAAGAAGAGATTCATAACATTGCTATCTTTGCAGTAGAACCAGCCGCGTCTGCGGTACTTTCAGGCGAAGGACCAGCTCCTCACAAGATACAAGGCATAGGGGCTGGATTTATCCCTAAAAATGTAGATACTGAAATCTATGGTGAAGTAATCAAAGTAAGTAATGAAGATGCATTTGAGACGACAAGAATGTTAGCAAAAAAAGAGGGCTTACTAGTTGGGATTTCTGCAGGGGCTAATGTTTGGGCAACTATGCAAGTAGCATCTCGTCCAGAATTTCAAGGCAAAACATTAGTGACTATTTTGTGTGATACTGGAGAGAGATATTTAAGTACAGAACTCTTTAGTGAATAACACTTTTTTAGAAACTATAAAAGTAGTTGATGGAGAGATTTTTAATCTTTCTTTTCATCAAAAACGCTATGATAGTGTTCTAAACTCTTTGGGTATATCTACTTACAAAAATCTTCACCTCTTTTTAAATCCTCCAAAAGATGGAACTTATAGATGCCGTTTGCTATATACAAAAGATAAGATAGAAGTTTCATACCACTCTTATACCAAACGCAGTATAAAAACACTTAAGCTAATTTATGATGATACTATTGTGTATGATAAAAAGTATGCAGATAGAACAAAACTTGATGCTTTGTTTGCACAAAGAGAAGAGGCTGATGATATTCTAATCATAAAAAACAATCTTATAACAGATACAAGTATTGCAAATATCGCTTTTTATGATGGAGACAAATGGCTAACACCAAAACAGCCACTTTTAAAAGGAACAACGAGAGCTAGATTGCTTCAACTGGGTAAAATAATCGAGTTAGATATAGAAGTGCAAGATTTAAAAAACTACAAAAAAATTGCTCTATTGAATGCAATGATAGATTTTGATATAATTGCAACAGAAAATATAAAGGCTACTTTTTGTTAGAAAATGTAATAGAAGATATAGAATTTGCAAGATTAATGCAAAAAAATATTCAAAATTTGATAATTCACTTTTTTGAAAAAGAACAAAATTTTGGGATTTTGTGTAAGATTGAAGATGCTGAATTTGATCCAGTTTTGCCAGATGACATAAACGCAGAGTTTCGTCCTTTGACACTTTTTTTTCTTGCTGGGTATACTTTTGAAACAGCGCGTATAGAAGATGACTTTTTGATTTTTGAAGCTGGATTTGGAAGTGATAACTTTGGAAGTTTAGTGAGCATACCGCTTCTTAGCATTATGCAAATTATTGTAGATGAAACACCCGTACTTATAAACTTAGCAACATACAAAGAAAAGGTAACTCAAAAAGAGGTAAAAACAGATGATAATGGAGTAGAGAATTCTATGGCTTCATTTTTATCAAATCCAGAGAACTCGAAGTTTATTAAATAAAATCTAAAAGAAATTTAGATTTTATTTAAAGAGAGTAAGTAGTTAACAACATTATCTATAAAAGCATCGTGTTTTTTGTCTTTAGAATAAGCGATATAAAATTTTCTTACCATTTTATGATTTTTAAGTCTTGCCTCAAAAAGTGTTCCATTGTCAACTTCTGTCTGTGCAACATGACGAGACATAATAGATACTAAGGGACGCTCAGCATTTTTATCTGCACGTATAATAGACTCTTTAATAGCAGTTGTACTTGCTAAGATTCCGATAACATTAAAGTGGTTACATTGCACACCAATCTCTTCAAATGCTTCTGCAGTTAATCTTCTTGTATTTGAGTCTTCATTACGACAAATCCAATCAAAAGCTAAAAGATCATCGGCAACAAGACTCTTTTTAATCGGCTTATTTGAAATAGCAACAAGTTCATCTTCAACCCATTCTCTATAGATAAGACCCTCTTCCATAACTGGTGATTCAATAAGTGCGATATCTATCTTTTTATCTACTAATTGTTCTATAATTTTTGCTGACCAGTCTACATTCATAAAAACTTCATTAGCAATACGCTTTTTAATCTCTCCAAGGTAATTTGGCAAGATATAATTACCAATAGTAAATGATGAACCCATAACAAAGGTAAATTCTTTATTTATTATTTTAAGTAAATCTTTTTCGCTAGCTGCGATAGTCTTTTCAAGTCTCTGTGCTATTCTATAAAGGTCTTCACCCTCTTTTGTAAGTAAGATACCATTCTTTTTTCTATCTACTATCTTAGTGTCAAGATAATCTTCTATAAATTTGATTTGTTGTGTTACAGCTGGTTGAGATATACCTAGTTTCGCTGATGCTTTTGAAAAACTTTTTTCTTTTATAACCATCAAGAATGTTTGCAATTTAGCAAAATCTTTTAACATAATAATTCCTATAAGTAAAATTGATAATAAAATTATAACTCATAATTATAATTTAATCAAGAGTTTTGTAATAATATGTGATATTTTGCAACAATTTAGATATAATAAACTAATTAACAAGAATAGATGGTACTACAATGGAAAAAATATTTAGCAGATTAAATGAATCTCAATCTAATGCAGTAAAGCAAACAGAGGGACCTGTCCTTATCTTAGCAGGTGCTGGGAGTGGAAAGACTACAACAATTATATCGCGTTTGGCATATCTTATAGAAGAGGTGGGTATTCCTGCTTCAAACACTTTAACGCTTACTTTTACAAATAAAGCTGCAAAAGAGATGAGAGAGCGTTCCCTTGCTATGATAGAAAATGTAGCATATCCACCACTCTTATGTACTTTTCATAAGTTTGGATTGCTGTTTCTTAAGTTCAATATCCATCTATTAAACCGTAAAAATAACTTTGTAGTTATAGATACTGATGATAAAAAGCGTATTATCAAGAAGATAAACACAGAACTTCCGACTCCTCTTATCGCAAGTGAAATTTCTCGTTACAAAAACTCTTTGATGAGTCCAGATGATGCATATTCTCAAGCTGAACTATTTAACTATAAACAAATCGCAGAAGTTTATGCAAAATATGAAGCTTATTTAAATGAAAATAATCTTGTAGATTTTGATGACCTTATAGCTTTAACATATAAACTCTTAGAAGAAAACCCAAAACTCGCAGAGGTAACCTCTCAAAAATACAAATATATTATGATAGATGAGTATCAAGATACAAATGAATTACAATTAAAACTCATCCAAAAGCTATGTAGTAGCCACAATAATATCTGTGTTGTTGGAGATGATGACCAGAGTATATATGGTTGGCGTGGTGCACATATACGCAATATTATGGAGTTTGATCAAGATTTTAAAGGTACAAATGTCTTTAAACTTGAAGAAAATTATCGTTCTCGTACACCTATCCTTAAAGTAGCCAATGCTTTGATAGAGCATAATCGCTCTCGTTTAGGTAAAAAACTGATACCAACGCGTGGTGCTGGTGAAGATGTAACAGTTCTTAATTCAAATGATGAAAATGAAGAAGCAAGAAAGATAGCAGATAAAATAAATGCTCTTTTAAACAAAGGGGTAAGAGCAAAAGATATTGCTGTCTTGTATCGTGTGAATGTTCTAAGTCGTTCTATAGAAGAGGGGCTAAATCGTGCAGGAGTTGCTTATAAGCTTGTTGGAGGATTGCGTTTTTACGATAGAGCAGAGATAAAAGATCTTATCTCTTACATTCGTGTTATCACTAACTTTCATGATGATTTTTCTTTTAAACGCATTGTAAATAAACCAAAAAGAGGACTGGGAAAAGCAACTCTTGATAAAGTAGAATTAGCAGCACATGCAAATGCAACATCGATTTTTGAGTACATAAAACAAGTCTCTTTGCTTGATTTAACAACTTTGGTTAAGAAGAAAAATGCGGGAACGCTAAAAGCTTTTATAAAAGATATTGAAGATGTGTCAAAAGCAGTTAAAGAGTCTGTTTATGATTTTGTTGATGTTTTAGAAGATACATTTAAACTCAAAACCATCTATAAAGGGATGCAAGATGAGGATGATAGAATCCTAAATATGGATGAGTTCTATGGACTTTTTCGAGATTTTATCACAAAGAATCCAGAATCCAGTTTAGATGAATTTTTAAATGAACTTACACTTCAAAGTGATCAAGACCAAGTAGAGGGCGAAAGTATATACATAATGAGTATTCACGCTTCAAAAGGCTTAGAGTTTGACCATGTTTTTATCATTGGGCTTGAAGAGGGCTTCTTGCCACTTGTGGGTGAAGGGAGTGACTTAGAAGAAGAACGCCGCCTTGGTTATGTCTCTATGACCCGTGCAAAAGAGACTTTAACACTCTCTCATGCAAGCAGTCGTTTCTATAAGGGGCGAAGAAGTGATTTGCAAAAAAGTAGATTTTTTAATGAAGCTGGACTCTCAAAAGGCTCTTTAATAGTTGAGAAAAACACTGCCTTTAAAAAAGGGGATTTAGTTCGTCATAAAATCTTTGGAACAGGTCGTATTACAGGAGTGAGTAAGTCAGGAAGAGAGTTTAAACTCCGTATTAACTTTGCAGGAACTCCTCGAGACATTTTAGCCTCTTTTGTTGAGAAGCTGTGAATAGACTTTTTGTTGCTTATAAACCTTCGGGTACTAGCTCCAATTTCTTTTTATCAAAGTTAAAACGCAAGTACAAGGATAAAAAAGCTGGTTTTTCAGGAACCCTTGACCCTTTTGCTAAAGGTGTTTTACTTATTGGCTTTGGCTCACACACAAAACTTTTTAGATTTTTAGATAAAACACCAAAAGCATATAGAGCGACTTTATGGCTTGGTGCAAAAAGTGATTCACTTGATACAGAGATGATAGAAGAGGTTGCATCTGTTGATGCTCTCTCTTTGGAAGCTGTTTTACAAGCGGTGCAGAGTTTAGAGGGAGATTTAGAGTATGAACCACCCATCTTTAGTGCTAAACGCATCAATGGACAAAGGGCTTATGATTTGGCTCGTGCAGGTAGAGAATTTACACTCAACAAAATCAACTCTAAAATTTATGAATCAAAACTTGTCCATTATATACATCCTTTTATAACTTTTGAAGTTACAGTTAGTGAGGGAACTTATGTGCGTTCTCTTGGTCGAATGATTACTCAAAGACTCGGTGTTAAAGAGGGTTCTTTAAGTGCTTTGGAGAGACTAAATGAAGGGCAGTTCTTTTATGAGGATGAAAAAGCTTTAGATATTAAAAAATCACTTAACATTCCTCTCAATAAATACATAGGAGATGAAGATAATATCAAATATGGAAGAGTTCTTGCTTTAGAAGATATAGAAGTAAAAGATAATGGCACTTATTGGCTTGATAATGGAGACAATATTTCTATAATTACGATTGAAAATGAAAATATAAAATATGAATTAGGTAGGATATATACATGCTAGTACTTGCAAGAAAGTTAGATGAAGCGATAACTATCGGAGATAATATTGTAGTCAAAGTAATATCTGTGGACAAGGGTGTTGTAAAGTTAGGTATCGATGCACCATCTGATGTAAGTATAGTTAGAAATGAGCTCTTAAAAGATGTAAAAGATTCAAATATCGCAGCATCTAAAAATGGAGATATTAATGCTATTGCAACACTTTCAGAGCTTATAAAGAAATAGAAATGAAACAGTACAAGGCATACGCTAAAGTAAATATTTTTTTAAAAATAACAGGAAAAAGAGATAATTATCATGAAATAATCTCTCGTTTTATGAAAGTAAAAGATCTTTATGATGAACTCTCTTTTGTACCTAAAGAAGATATAGATGCAAAAGCCAATGAGTTTAAGATCATCGGTGACTTTTCATGTCAAACGCAGCAAAATACAATCTATAAAGCCTACTTTGCACTCAAAAAAGCAACTGCTTCAAGTGCACTAGAAAACCTTATGCAAACGCATGCTGTAGGTGTGAAGAAAAATATACCAGCTTTTGCAGGTCTTGGCGGAGGAAGTAGTGATGCTGCAACATACTTGAAAATGTGTAACGAAGTTTTGGATTTGGGTTTAAGTCTTAACGAGTTGGCACAGATTGGTTTAAGTGTTGGCGCAGATGTTCCTTTTTTTATTTATGGGTATGATAGTGCAAATGTGAGTGGAATCGGTGAAGTTGTAGAAGAGTTTAAAGAAGAGCTTTTGGACATAGAGACTTATACGCCAAAAGTAGAGATAAGCACACCAAAAGTTTATACAATTTATAGAGAAGATTTTTATAATCCAATAGATGGATTTAAGAGAGAAGAACTTAAAAACACTCCATCAATAGAGATACTAAAAACCATGAGCCCAACAGAGGCAAATGACTTGTTTGCACCAGCGTTACAGGGCTATAAAGAGTTAAAACAACATTATCAAGTAGGATATCATTTTAGTGGAAGTGGAAGTAGTTTTTTTAAGTATATAGAAGATTAAAGGTAAATAAATGGGTGAAACAATAGCAAAAAATAAAAAAGCTTATCATGACTATTTTATAGAGGAGAAGTTTGAAGCTGGTCTTGTTTTAAAAGGCAGTGAGGTTAAGGGATTACGCGCTCATCGAGTAAATTTAAAAGATAGTTTTATAAAGTTTGTAAAAGATGAACCAACACTTTTTAATGCACATATCGGACGACTCGAAACGACACATCATTTTTATGGACATGAAGAGAGAGGAAGTCGTACACTTCTTTTACATAAAAAACAGATCCAAAAAATGCTAAAAGCGGTAATGCGTGATGGGTATACGATAGTACCTATACAAATCTATTTTAATGATAGAAATATTGCCAAAATACAGATAGGAATTGCAAAAGGAAAACAGTTGCATGATAAACGTCAAGACTTAAAAGAAAAAGATCAAAAGCGTGATATTGCTAGAGCCATGAAGGAGTACTAGTGAGATATATTTATACTCTTCTTTTTCTTTTTTCATCTCTTGTTGCGTTTAATATAGAGATACCAAACGCAACCGTTTCAAATGGTAGAACAGCAATTCTATTGTTTGACAAAGAAAAAGGTGTGAAATATCAAAAAATAGTTGTAGGTAAACGCAGCTATCAAATTTTTAATCATCCAACAAAATCACAAAAACTGTATGTACTTTTACCTGAGAGTTATTATAAAAAACCAACTACACAAGAAGTCAAGATTATATACACTAAAAATGCAAAAAAGACATCAAAAGTTCTTTTCTTTAAAGTTGTAGATGGAAAGTATGCAAAAGAGACTATACATGTTCAAAAATCAAAGGTAAACCCAAGCAGTAAAAAAGTTAAAAAAAGAACTTCTAAAGAGTATGCACAAGCGATGAAAATATATGGCACTGTTACACCTAAAAACTATGTCACAAGTGCTTATATAGTACCCATGCAAAGTAAGATTACAAGTGATTTTGGAAAAGCAAGAGTTTATAATGATACTCTTAAAGGTTATCATAGTGGAACAGATTTTAGAGCGAAGATAGGAACGCCAATCATTGCAAGCAATGATGGAAAAGTAGTTCTAGCGACCAATAGATTTTATTCAGGAAACTCGATTATTATTGATCACGGTGAGGGGATTTACACATGTTATTATCATTTGAGTAAATTTAAAGTAAAAAAAGGCGATATGGTAAAAAAGGGAGAAATTATAGGTCTCTCAGGAGATACAGGAAGGATAACAGGTCCTCACCTACATTTTAGTGCTAGAGTAGGCGGACTACAAGTTGATCCACTGCAATTGATAACTTTGTTAAATGAGAACCTCTATTAGATTTTAATATCTATAATCAGTAAGAACTCTCATATAATTTGCTCTCTCAAAAGCAGCAGGATTGCTAGTGTGGTGAAGAGAGATACTTCCCTGCATCTGTTTTA
>JASFZD010000144.1:0-4219 GCA_045046645.1 Sulfurimonas sp.
TTCTACTGTTACAACATCGATGCCATTGTATTTATATCCACCATGATTCCAGAGAATATCTTTTGATAAAGGTTGCTCTTCACCGAGTCTATTGATTGCTTTAGCCATAATATTTACTTTTCCATATTGGCTTGGTTTAAAAGAAAATCTAAATGCCTTGTATGCATATCTTCCCGCATTATTATCCAAAATCGAACTCTCCCAAGTCTTACCATCATCTATAGAGACTTGAACATCTTTGATTCCAAGTCCACTATCAAACGCAACACCACGAACAACTAGTTGAGAGTTGTACGCGATTAAAGCACCATTTTCAGGATAACCTATAACCGATTTTACATTCATTTTTGTAATTGGTTTTGTTGATTTAAAATGCTTTTCTGGTGTTTCAGATTCAGTTTTATTGTCTGGAACTCTATACGCTTCATCCATAAAGAAAAGAGATTTATAGTTTTTTGTTACAGTGATATGACTCATCATTTTAACCCAACTATCAGAGTAATATCCGGGGATAATCAAACGCAGCGGATAGCCATTTAAGTATGGTAAGTCTTCACCATTCATTTCATAAGCTAGTATTACATGGTCATCTAACTCTTCGAGGTGGAGCTCTCTAACAAAGTTTGGAGTTTCATAGTATGCAGCTTTTTCCAATCCATTAAACCCTATCCATTGTGCATCTTTTTTTAGTCCTGCACGGTCTAAGATGTCACTCAAACGCACACCTTTCCATTTTGCACAGCCCATTGCTCCACTACCCCACTGAATTCCGCCAGGTATTGGATGAAATGCTGAACGGCTATTTCCACCACATTGAAGTACTGCTGTAACTTCGACTTGTTCAAAATCATGCTTGAGAGATTTTAAAGAGATATTTAACTCTCTTTGGACAAGACCATCTATCTTGATAGTATAAGCATCTGGATCTATATGCGTAGGAATATCTGGAAGGTGCCATCTAACGAAAAACTCATCATTTGGTGTCAAACTTTGTGTAAATGCACTTCTAGGTGTTTCTAAAAGTGGTGGTCTATCAGAGTAAGTTATCATTGGCTTTTTTTCAGGAAAAGCAATTTTAGATATCTTTCTCCCATCTATCGGTTGTGTTGTCATTCCAGCCGAAAGAGAACTACCCATGATAGCAGCAGAAGCGGCTATGGAAGCTTTAAAAAACTCTCTTCTTTTCATAATTTTTCCTTATAATTATAGATTATATATATAATTATAGCAAATTATATTTAAAAATTATTAATTTTTTTTACTTCGATTTATATTTAACTCCAACTATGGGTTTACTCACAATACCTCTAACTGATAAAAATTTAATAGCTAAACTTTGTGCCGCTGTTGCACTCACAGTTTTATACACTTCAAAATGTAGATGCGGACCACTAGTATAGCCAGTATTACCCGAATGGGCTATCACTTCTCCTCTGTAAACTTTATCTCCAACCTTCACTACAACGCCATCTTTGATTAAATGATAATAAGTTGCAAATGTGCCATCATCATGAAGTATTGTGACAAAATTACCATCTTTAGCAAATTTTTCAGCATATCCATGTCTTGAAGAATCAGATTTTGTTTTAACAACTAAACCATCACGAGCGGCATACACCTTTGTTCCTCTATTCATCACAAAATCAATGGCATATCGAGAACGACCTTTATGAGTCTGTCCACCATTAAAACCTTGACTTACATAATGTGCACTACCTCTAGCATATGGAAGTCTATACACATAACTATCATCATGAACAGCATATTTACTACCAATAATCCAACTATATTGATATTGATAGTATGTTTTTCCTTTCCCTAGTGTCAGTGTCGTATAATTCAGTGTCGACTTTGCCTTAACAACGACTATCTTTTGTCTATTTTTATTCTCTAAAATATTTTTATAACTCGCATCTATTCTAATCGTAACATCATAAATATTATTATTAACAATTGAGATAAATATTTTTCTTCCTGTCTGTTTTGTTTTAAGATAAACTCTTTTTTTATGTGTTTTATTTTTGGAGTTTGAACTATATGATGATTGCACAATTTCTGTATGAAACTCATCTTCGCTTTCTTTTAAAATCTTTTTCTTATTGAGTTTTTGCTCTAGTAGCTTACTTATTTTAGTGCCTGTATAAGTTTGATAAAATTTTATTGATTTTTCTCGTATATTTCTATTGTCCAAAAGACCTTCAAGTTCAAATGATGTTAGTTTAATAAAGAGTTCATAATCTTTATTTTTTATTGATTTTTTAATATTCTCATGCATAAGATGAATAATATAATCATACTGTTTTTGTAGTTTTCTAAGTTTTTGTAAGTAGTTTTTTCTTGCATTATTATTATTTGATTTGTCAATTTCAAAGCCATTAAGCATCGTTGCATTTGCTTCTTGTGTAAATGCTTTTATCTTATCTTTTAATTCTTTTATATCATCGTACTTAGCTAAATGCTTTATAGATTTATACAAAGATGTACCTAGTTGAGAAAATACGGCTGGGTACTCTTTAGAAAAAGTAAGAGTAATAACTAAACTTAAAATAAGTAAATATTTAATCATTCTATGATGTATTTTGGTATCAAACTTTTTATTCTTTTATAGATTCTATCAAAGTCAGTTGAGTAAACGCGTGTATCTGCAATGGAAGTTATAAAGTTAGTATCTCTCTCCCACCGTGGAACAAGATGCATATGAATATGTTCAGCAATCCCTGCCCCACCTGCACGACCAAGGTTCATTCCGATGTTAACACCATTTGCACCAAAACCCTCTTTTAAAAGTCGTACACCTTTTTGAGCAAGTGCGGACATATGCAACCAAGTATCTTTATCTAATTCTTCGAGTTTATCTGTGTGAGTATGGGGTATAATCATAAAATGACCAGGGGTATACGGGTACTTATTCATAACTATAAAACAGTGTTCATCTCGATAAAGGACATGCATCTCTTCATCTTTTTGTTCATGAGAACTTATATGACAAAACACACAGCCCTCTATCTTGTTTGTAATATACTCATCACGCCATGGAGCGTATAAAATATCTTTCATTTTTTCTCCTTATTTTAATAAGTTTTATAGAAATGCGAAAACTAAATCTGGAAATAGCACGACTAAACCCAAACCTAAAATCTGCAATAAAATAAAAGGAATAATTCCTTTATAAATTTCCATAGTTGTTACACGATTTCCTGCCGCACCTTTTAGAAAAAATAGTGAAAGTCCAAAAGGAGGTGTTAAAAATGAGGTTTGAAGATTCATAGCGATGAGAACCGCAAACCAAATAGGGTCTATGCCAAAGGCAGCCATCACTGGGATGAGGATAGGAACAATGATAAAACTTATCTCGATAAAATCTATAAAAAAACCAAGTATAAATATACTCAACATTGCCATACCAATAAAAACCCAAACACTGCCAATATCTTCACTAAAAAATTCTAAAATTAAGTCACTACCACCAAGCTCATTAAAAACAAGGCTAAACGCAGTTGCCCCTATGAGTATCATAAAAATCATACCACTTAGTTTCATGGTCTCAAAGAGTGCGTATTTTATCATCTCAAAATTGAGCGTTTTATTTAAAGCAGAGAGTATCACACCACCTACTACACCAAACGCAGCTGATTCTGTCGGTGAAGCAATCCCTGCAAAGATACTTCCAAGGACTGCAAACATCATAAGAAGTGGAGGAACAATAGCTTTGATAACATCTAGTATATTGATTTTTTCTTCACTCACTATCGCTGGGGCATCTTCTTTGTTGATATAAGCACGAATAAGTATATAAGTGATGTAGAGTGAAACAAGTGTCAAACCAGGCAGCACAGCACCAACAAACAAATCACCAACACTCACACTCATTACATCACCTAGTATGATGAGTATAATAGAAGGAGGGATAATCATTCCAAGTGTTCCACTAGCTGCAATAGTTCCACTCGCTAAAGACTTGTTATAGCCTGCGTTTATCATCAAAGGAAGTGCTATAACACTCATCATAACTACGGACGCGGATACTATTCCAGTCGATGCAGCCAAAATAGCCCCAACAATTACAACACTTACTCCAAGCCCTCCGCGAACACCTTTAAAAAGTGTACTCATTGACATTAAAAGTTTTTCAGCCATACCTGATTTTTCAAGGATAAGCCCCATCATAATAAACAAAGGGACAGCCATAAGTGTTGTGTTACTCATAATGCCATAAATA
>JASFZD010000145.1:0-17187 GCA_045046645.1 Sulfurimonas sp.
TATATTATACCATAAATAGGTACTTTCGAGAAGGTTTTATCAGCTATTTTTGAGAGATTTTGAAAGTCTTTTGGTGCTGTTTGTGAGGTGCTTACAAATAATATTCTATGATAAAAGTATATTAAATCATTGTGTTTAATATACTCTCATCTTCTATACGCGAGTAAGAGTGTTTTTTTGTTTCTTCTAATATTTGCATAAGTTTATTAATTACCATTCTTGGACTATTTGCTATGTCAAGTGCTTCCATAGCGATGTAACTATCTCTACAGTTAAAGTGCCGGTCCAGTTCAAGTAAAAGGTTTTGAGAAGCTTTAAAAGAGTGTTCTTCATTAGTAAAAGTAAAGTTTATAAAGTAAATATTCTCATCAATCTCTAAAATCTTATCAGAAACTCTCAAAAACATAGATAATTCAATTATACTCAATGGTTTTTCATGATGTAAAAGAATAAAGCTAGAAATAGATTTATATCTTTCATAACTGTAGTACGCTTTTTTGATTTCTATCTCAAATCTATTGAAAATTTTATCAGTCATCGTAGTCCTTGTGACTTATTGATAGCATAGTTTACAATAATATTATACAACTTGTCTATCAAATGAAAAATTTCTATATTATAAGAGATTTTTTCTTCTCTAGTTTGTCGTACAAATTTAGCATATTGTGATAATCTTGATGTAAGGTAACATTTATAAAAGTTTCATCTCCATCTAAAATCTTGAGAGCTTTGAGAACTTTTTCTTTGCTAAATACATTATACAAAGCTTCTTCGTACTGAGAAAAATCTAATTCCAACTCTTCTATGCGAGCTAGTTCTACGATAAGGTGACCTAGCTTATTGTGTGAATATTCAAAAATCTCAAGTGCCTCATCGATTTCACCAAGATTTAAAAATATCTGTGCCTTAAATTCTAAAAGGTTAAAATTCTCCTCAAATATCACGCCAATATATTTTTCCATATTAAGTGAATCTTCGAGCTGTTCTATCTCTATCATAATCTCTTGAGGATTATATTTGCTAAAATTTAAAACCATATCACGAATGAGTTTTCCATTGTTTTTGTTGTTATAAATCAAATCTTCGATTGGGTAAACTTCTGAAATACTAGGAACTATTATTTGACAAGAATAAAACCCGAGATAGTCATACTCTCTAAGGTAGATTTCTTTATCTATATTCTTTAGTATATCTTTTAAAAAATCACACTCATCTTTAGTGCTATTTCCAGTATAGGAAAAATCCATAAGCTTAAAGCTTTTTTTGGAGTTTAAAAAACCAAATCCGAGTTTACCGTTAGAGTCCACGAAATGTGATTCTAGATTGAAACTGTCGGCAACTATACTCATATCAAAAGTAGGCGTTTCAAAGCTGTCAAGCTCATCTATTAAGCGACCTTGCATAAGCTCTGTCATAGTTCTCTCAAGAGAAACTTCTAAGATAGGATGTGCTCCAAAAGAGACAAAGAGAGTGGATGTTTTTGGATTTATAAGTGAGATAGCAGTAACTGGAAACTTACCACCCAAAGAAGCATCTAAGACTTCAACTATGTAACCTAGATTTTTAAGTTCTTCAACATCCTTATGCACTCTTGGAAAACTTTCTATGATTTTTTGAGTAAACGCAGGAAGAGCGTAAGCATTTTTGATGATTTCTATCTTTGCGTATCGTTCAAAAATTTCACTTAAAGCTTGTACTTGTGCTTCAAGAGCTGTATTTCCTGTTGCTAAACCATTGCTTACATAGAGATTACTTAAGATATTTATGGGTATGTAGATTTTTTCTTTTGTGGAGTTTTTTACGAAGGGAAGGGAAACTATTTTATCTACATAATCGCTGTTAAAATCAACTAAATCTTCATCAGTAAGTTCAGCAGTTGGGTTGTAAATCTCTTTTAGTTCTTCATTTAAATATTCTGTGCCAAATTCAAATGCAACTTCATCGGGGTAGTATTTTCTATTTGGCAGATGAAAATCTATAAAGAAGTTATTTGTTTGAAGCCTTTCGATGTATTCGCCTAAAGCACTAGCCTTAGAGGCATCGCTTAGAATTCCTTTTCCGTTTGAGTAGATATGTCTCGGTGCTTCGGAAGAACTAAGGTTTACCGAAAAACAGTTTTTTAAGGGATGTTTACTTTGAGAAAAATTAACCTTGCAACCAACATCATTTAATACATTTTGCATCTTAACAAGAGAATCTTCAAGTGTAGCGTCTTTGGATAAAAGTTTCATTTGTTTGAACCTTTTTAGTATGTTATTTTTTGGGGGTATGTGTATTCCCACGCAAGAGCGTGGGAACAAGAGAAAAGTTGTAACTACTCAGTAACTTCTACAAGTTCTGGAGTTGATTCCCAGATACCGTGTTTAGTACAGTAACCATGTGCTACAAGGTTTAGTTTTTTACCCATAGGACGAATGTTGAAAGTTACTTCAGCATGAGACTTTTCATTTCCTAATGTTCCTGGTACAAAAGTAGCCATTGCTAATTTAGTTTCACCATTAAAAAGAGTGATTGACTCAATGTAGTGGTCAAAATCATCTGGGTGAGTATATTCATTACCCATTTTAACATTTACTGCTAGCATCTCGCCTTTTTTAGCTACACCTACAACTGTAATAAATGGTGAGTGACGATCTATAAGATCTTTTTTTGCTTCTCTTTCTACTGTATCTATATCAACATACTTGTTAATCTTTGGCATATTTAATTCCTTTTGTTTTTGTCTTGTATAATTGTAACTACAAAAACATTTACCTAAACATAAATAAGACAATATCTATCTTATTTAAGAATATTTTAATTTTATATGTATAATTAAAAATTATGGAACATATTTTGCTTTAGTTTAGATAGTCATAGATTAACAATAAGGTGTATTTTGGAAGCTAATAACAATTTATTGGAAACAAAACATCTTACAATTAGTTCATCTGGTGAAATATTAAATACAATAGAAATATTGCAAACATTGAATGATGAAAATAATCTAATAATACATATCTTGTATCCCTTAAAAAACACAAGAATACTAAACAACCTAAAAAAAGAATTAGAATTTGTATGTTCAAACTCTAAAATTGTTTTTTTAGAAGATAATGAAAAATCAAAAATTAACGTAACTATTTACTCTTTAACTAAAAATAAAGGGAAGGATATACTTGAAAATTTAATTTTGAATCAATTGTATCATGAGAATAAATATCAAAAAAATCAGTTACTTAACTATAGAGATAAGTTGTTTAGCAGGTATTTTATTGACAATTTAACAAACCTTCCAAATATGTATAAACTACGAGAAGATTTAGAATACAATAGTGATTTTAATTTAATTATTTTCAATATTGATAACTTTCAAACTATTAATAATTACTATGGTTATCTTGCTGGTGATTATATTATTGAGCAAGTTGCTGAGTATATAAAAAAACATATTTCATGTCATACGCTTTATAGACTTTACAGCGATGAATTTGCCATAGTTGTAGAAAAAAATATGTTTTTCTATGATTTAAAAAAGTATATGAAGAATCTTTATGACATTTTGAGAGAGGTTACAATTCGATATAGAGATATTGATATTTTAGTAAATTTTACTTTAGCATCAACGGTTAAAAAAGATAATGAAAAAATCTTTTCTAAGGTTTCTATGGCATTAAAGTATGCTAAAAGAAATAAGTTGCCATTTTGGATTTATGAAGAAGAAATGCAGTTTGAAAAAGATTATGAAGATAATATAAAAATTACAAAACTTGTTTTAGAAGCAATATCTAGCTCTAGAATTATTCCTTATTATCAGGCCATTGTAGACTCTAAAACTACTAAGGTTACTAAATACGAATGTTTGGCACGCTTAATTGATATAGATGGAAATGTGATATCTCCACTCGATTTCATACCTATTTCTAAGCAGATTAAAAACTACGATCTTGTAACAAAAACAATAATTAATAAATCGTTTGATGTATTTGAAAACCTTGATGTAGAGTTTTCGGTAAATGTGGCTATAGATGATATTGTAAATAAAGACATGTTTGTGTTTATTATGGATAAATTGAAAAATTCACCGATATCTCATAACGTTACTTTCGAAATACTTGAATCAGATGCTATAGAAGATTTTGATAAAGTTAAAAAATTTATAAGAGAAGTAAAAAGATATGGTGCAAAAGTTGCTATAGATGATTTTGGAAGTGGGTATTCTAATTTTTTCTATTTGACGCGTATGGAAGCTGATTTTATAAAGATAGATGGTTCACTTGTTAAAAATATAGATACGGATGAAAACTCTTATATTGTTATTGAAACTATTGTGAGTATTGCAAAAAAACTTGGTATCAAAACTGTTGCTGAATTTGTTCATTCAGCAGCTGTAATGAAGAAAGTTCAAGAGCTACAGATTGACTGTGCTCAAGGATATTATTTTAGTAAGCCCTCTTTAATGCCGAACTAAAGAAGTGCTTGTTTTAAAATTATTTTATAAAACTTGATTTCTCCATTATCACTGGGTAAAAGTAACCATATCCAAAATCTTTGTCTATAATTACTGTTCCTGTAGCAGAAACTATATCTCCCTCTTTTGGAGTAGCATTCGTTGATGTAAATACAATGTCATCCATATTTTGGAATCTACTACCATCTTCTATATGTACCCAGTTACGTTTCATAATACCAGTTGATACTTTTGTAACCTTACCCCTGATAGTAATACTTTTTTTAGCATATTTAGAACGATTTTGAAATATTTCTGCAACTGTAATAGTTCCTGCTTTTTTGTATGATGACTTTAAAATATTTGGTTTTATATCTTGTAGTTTACTACTTGAAACAGCAGCTGTAGTATCTGAAGCAAACAAGATGTTATCAAAAGTACGATTAAGTGTTTTTGATTTGAAATTTTTCATCCAACCTTGCTCACTAAAAGATATGTCATCTCCAACTTTAACTTTTCTTTGGGTCATAGCTATCCAATATGTATTTTTACCTTCGACTACTTTCATATAAGTATAGCCACCACTGCCAAGTGTTTCAGTAATTTTTGCAGTGTGATTTGTTGAGGCAAAAAGCCCAAAGCTTAAGAGAAGTGTTATGATGAATGATTTCATTGTATTCCTTCGAATTATTTCAGATATTGTAAACAGTTAAAGTTAACCAATTGGAAGTTCAATACTAAAAGATGCTCCTCCGATAATATTTTTTGCACTTAAACGACCTAACATGTTTTCTTCAATGATTATTTTAGAAATATAAAGACCCAATCCTGTTCCTTGCGTTTGATGTTTAGTCGTAAAGTAAGGCTCAAAGATTTTATCAGTTTGTTGTTGCATGATACCACCTGCATTATCTGTTATTGCTATTGTATATGTATTTTTAGATTTTCTACCACTAATCATAATCTCAGCATTATTTGTCTGCCTTTCTATAAGTACATCTTTGGCATTGTTTAGTAAGATAATTATGACTTGTTGTAACTCCTCTTTAAGTCCATAATAATTAGTATCTTCAATAGAAATTTTTATATCTATGTTGTTGAGTTTCACAGAGTTTTTGATAATGATTAAGGAACTCTCAATAATCTCTTGAAATGAAAAATCTGTTTGCTTTTTACTCCTGTCAAAAAAGCCTCTAAAACTATCGATTGTTTTTGACATATAAGAGGTAAGGTTTTCTATATCTTTAAGCTCTTTTTCTATCTCCGTATCTCGTATCTCTTTTTGGTATAACACTTCGTCTATAAGTAAAACAGAGGAGTTGATTTGAGATAGTGGCTGTCGCCATTGATGCGCGATATTTTCTATCATCTCACCCATACTATTCATCTTGTTTTGTTGAAAAAATATTTCATCTTTTTTTCTAGATTTTCTCACTTCCTCAAGTAGCTTTTCTGTTTTTTTTATCTCACTTTTTTGCAAAAGTTTTATCTTATAAGAGAGTAAAAAAGCTAGCATTAGAGACTCTATAACCATTCCCAAGCTTGCAGCGTTAAAGATAAGAGGTGTGTAGTCTATCAGACCAATATAGTAGAGGTATGTTGGAAGCATAAAGAGAGAAAAAACTGTATTTGAGAGTAAAAAGATAAACGCAACTTGGTTGCCTTGCTTCATAATAAAATAACTCGTAATAAACAGAGTAATAAACATGTAAATATATAAAATAGTGCTCATTATTACTGCTAGATATAGGTCGAATATACTGATAATTAGAGAAAGAAAGAAGATAAGTAAAATGGAATTGAGATACTTATCGTAATACTTATAATCACTTTCTGTATTAAAAATAGACTTAGCAAAAAAAGTAAGAAAAACAGGGATGAAAAATAGAGAAAGTAAAAGGTATTCAGTAATACTATTAAAATAGATAGAAAAATTATTTGCTAAGAGTCCAGATAATAGAGCTTCCCAAATAATAGCACTACTAAGATAAAGAGCGTAGTAAAGGTACTCTTTTTGGCGAGTGGAAAGATAAAGTATAGCATGATAAAGAGCTAAGGCCATTAGCATACCTAGTATGATAAATAGCATACTATTATTTTTACTTACTCGTATTTTTGAGTTTACTTTATCATAAAGTGCGAAGCGTGGAAACTGCATTACTTTCATATTGTTCTTTATATAAATTGTTTTTGTTTCATTACTTTTAAGTATAGTGCTGAAAATGGCATCTGATCCATACATATTTTTAAAAAAACTTTTTTTTTCTGAAAGGACAATAGACTCTGTATTTAATATTTGGCTATTTTTTAGTTCATAAAAGTCGATAGCATGTGCTAAATACCCATGTTCATTATGGATAAATATTTTTTGCTCTTTAGCTGTTTCATTATGTATTTTAAATCTGAACCATGTATCTTTTTTAAATGCACCAAGTGAGAGTGTACTTCGTGCATCCGTGAAATCTTTAGTTATTACATCTGAGAGTTTTAAGCTAGCTTTTTTATCTACATAATACTGAAGCTCAAAATTTTCAAGTTTGGTTTCATCAGAAGTTATTTGCACAGTAGGCATTGCGCTTAGAGATGATAAAAGTAGTAATAAGGTAAAAAAAATGTATTTAAACATAAGCTCTCCACTATTTAAAAGTATATTTTAACCAAAATATAGATAAAATCGCGATAATTATAATACAAAGAGTACAAATATGCTAAAACCATTACTAATAGAAATCGGTGTTGAAGAACTTCCAGCAGTTCCACTTTTAAAAGAGATGAAAAATATCACTAAAAAATATAGTGATATTCTTGAAAAATATTCACTTTTAGGTGAGTTTGAGTTTTATTATACCCCACGCCGTTTGGTTCTTTGGCATAGAGAGTTTGCGACAAGTCAAGCTGATAGTGTAGAAGAGTTTTTTGGAGCACCATTGAGAGTGGCGTATAAAGATGGAGAAGCTACTCCAGCGGCAAATGGTTTTGCGAAGAAGTGTGGTGTTTCTCTTGAAGAACTTTCAAGCATAGATAAAGGCGGTAAAGAAGTTCTTTACTATAAAAAAAATGTAAAAGGCAAGTCATCTGCAGAGTTACTTCCTGAGATTATCCAAGCATGGATAAAATCACTAGACTTCGGTAAATCTATGAGATGGGGAAGTTTAGATGAGAGTTTTATTCGTCCTATTCGTTGGGTAAATATTCTTTTAGGAGATGCACTTGTACCCATGACACTTTTTGGTGTAGACTCTGCAAAAAAGACTTTTGTTCATCGTATTGCTAACTTTGATGCAGTTTTTATTGATGGTGCAAAAGATTATTTTGATACACTTAAAAACGGTGGCGTTACACTTTTTCCTAAATTAAGAAGTGAAAAGATTTTAGCAGATTTTAAAAATATAGAATCAGAGAGTAAACTCCAAATTGAGATTGATGAAGAACTTTTTGAGGAAGTTGTTGCGATTACAGAAAATCCTACTGCACTTTTAGGTTCGTTTGATGAAGCATTTTTGCGTTTACCACCTGAAGTGATAATTACTTCTATGAAAGAGCACCAAAGGTATTTTCCTGTCTTTAAAGATGGAAAACTTATAAACAAATTTGTTGTAGTCTCAAATGCTTTAACAGATGATTTTTCACAAGTTATCTCAGGAAATGAAAGAGTTCTTCGTCCGCGTTTAGCTGATGGACTTTTCTTTTGGGAAAATGACATAAAAAATGGGCTGAATACAAAAGGACTTGAAAAAGTTGCCTTTTTTAAAGGGCTTGGAAGTGTTGCAGATAAAATAAAACGCGAGGGTGTTGTAGCATCTACACTTTTTGAGAAGTACAATATAGACGCAAAAAAAGCTGATTTAGATAGAGCTATAACACTTGCAAAAGCTGACCTTATGAGTGAAATGGTTTATGAGTTTACAGAGCTTCAAGGTTTGATGGGTGGATACTATGCAAAAGAGCAGGGTGAAACGCAGGCTGTTATAAGAGCTATAACTGAGCAATATTTACCAGATGGTGAAGATAGTGATTTGCCTTCAACTGAGCTTAGTGCTGTGGTAGCGATGAGTATAAAACTTGATACACTTCTTGGGCTTTTTAGTGTAAACCAAATCCCAACAGGTTCTCGTGATCCTTTTGCTCTTCGCCGTGCGGTAAATGGTATTATCCGTATAGCAAATGAGTATGCTTTTGAATTTGACATTGTTAAGACTTTAGGTGAACTTGCAAGTAACTATAGTGAGATTGACTTAGAAAAATTAGAGAGTTTTATCTTAGAGCGTATCAAACGATACTATAAAGTAAATCCATCTATTATTGAAGCTGTTTTAGCCTCAGGAGAGAGAGAACTTTTAGCACTTGGTCAAAAGATTAATGCTCTTGACTCCCTAGTAAACTCAGAAGGTTTTGATAAAGTCTCTTCAACATTTAAGCGTGTTGCAAATATCACTAAAGATATTGATTTAAATAAGACTCTTGTAGTAAACGCAGGGCTTTTTGAAGAAGAAGCAGAAAAAACACTCTATGTAAAATATACAAAAGTAAATGCACAAGAGTATAATTCTTATGAAGAAGAGTTGGATGCACTTTTAGGACTTAAACCAGAGTTAGATAATTTTTTCCAAAATGTTATGGTGAATGTAGAAGATGAAGAAGTAAAAAACAATAGAAAATCTTTAGTTGCTAGTATCTATAAAAGTATTTTAAAAATAGCAGATATCAAAGAGGTTAGTATATAAAAAGGTGCTTATAATTTGTATGATATAGCTATCATCGGTGCAGGTGTTAATGGTTGTAGTGTAGCTTACGAGTTTACACAAGATGGTAAAAAAGTTATCCTTTTTGATATGGAAAAAATAGCCAATGGTGGTAGTGGTGCAGCTGGCGCTTTTATCTCTCCAAAGTTTAGCAAAGCAGGGGAGTTAAAAGAGTTACTTCATAATGCCTTTGTTTATAGTATGGATTATTATGAAAAACATTTTCCTCATCTTTTTGAAAAATCTCCTCTGCTTCATATCGCCAAAGATAGCTCCGATGAAGAGACCCTAAAAATCTACAAAGAAAAAACTTCACTTAAGTTACTAACTCCATCTGATGAAGAGATACAAAAACTAACACCGCAAGCACAATCAAAAGAGATAATATCACTAAACGCAGCAGTGGTAAACGCAGAACACATGTGTCATGCTATGGCAAAAAGTGCTAAGTTTATAAAGCGAGAGGTTAAAAGCTTGGTTTATGATGATGGGTATTGGGTATTAGATGAAATTTACAGTGCCAAAGAAGTTGTGTTAGCGACAGGTGCTTACGAGAAGATTATCAAAGAACCATACATAAAGTTAAGGGGTGTTTGGGGACATCGTATAGATATTGATTCGTCAAGCATAAACCAAAATTCTCTACATCAATTTGTATCTATATCGAGTAGTAAAAAAGGGAAAATAGCCATAGGTGCAACACATAATATTAACTATCATCCACAAACTTCACCAGAGCCTTACGATTTAGAAGTAGGGCGAAAAGAGTTACTGCAAAAAGCTTCAAAAACTCTGCATTTAGAAAATCTTAAAATCTTAAAAGATTATACAGGACTGCGTTCAGGCTCTTTTGATTATCTACCTTTACTTGGGAAATTGGTCATATCAAAAGAGACACTTATGGATAAAACTATCAATTTTAAAACAAAAAAACCAGACTATGATGCTTATACCTACTATCCAAATCTTACTATGATAAATGGAAGTGGAGGATATGGTTTTGTACTAGCTCCATACTTGGCAAAGATGTTAAAAGAGTATATTTTAAAAGATACTAAGATAGACAAAAAAATAGTGCCTGCAAGATTTTTTTATAGGTTTGCAAAAAAGATTTAAATAAACCTCTTAATATCTGATTTTTTTACAAAATAAGACTCATCACAAAATCGAAGCATCGGATAATCTCCAGTAGAATTCCCAAAGGAGAGAGTGTGACTTGGTTTGTTATCTCCTAAATACTCTTTTATCCTATGCGTTTTTTCTTCATGGTTACAAACTTCACCATCAAAAAGACCTGTTAAATTATCTCCATCTCTTAAGGTCTTTGTAGCTAAGAAACCATCATATCCTAAATAATCACAAATATATGGAAGATAAACATCAGGTGAAGCACTTACAAGTATGACTTTGTAACCATCCCTTTTTTTAGCATCAACTATATCTTTTATCTTTTTATTCCATGGAATCTTATCTACAAAATTTCCTATATCTTTTTGAGTGTTATAGTTGCTAAAAAACATCTCAAATGAGGTTCTTTTTACCTGCTCTTTATTCATTAATCCGAAAATATATTTAAAGCCCATAATGATTAGTCCAATACTGTTTTTGAGAACTTTTTTAAGTGTAAGGTTGCTAAAGATGAAGATATGATAAGTGTCTCGTAGTGTAAGTGTTCCGTCTAAGTCGGTGAAGATTATTTTATTCATTTAGTTTTCATTTCCAGTTATTTTGTGAAAATTATATCCCAAAGTAGCTTATTAGCCTATATTGTCGTGTGTTGTAACTGAAATTATGTTATTATAGACTATATTATTTACAGGAAGTAATTATATGTTCAAAAGTGGCAATTTAATTGGTATCGATAGTTTTAGTTTAATGTCATCAAATGATATTACTGATGTTTTAAGACAGATTGAGTATTTAAAAGAGTCAAGGATATTAGTACATGTTGTTTCTTTTATTCACAATACCGTTTTAGTGCAAACTTTAATAAAAGAGTTAGAAAAAAGATTTATAGATATAAAAATTGTACTTCTTAAACACAATGATAAAAATAAAACTTCTTTGAGTATTTTTAGTGTTAGCAATAGTGTTGACAAAGAGATGATGAGTGATGAGATACTAAAAGAGTTATTTGTTGATAGAAGTTCAAAAGACACAACTATCAAAGAGTATAGAAATAAACTTTTTCATCGATATTTTACAGACCACTTAACAAATCTTCCAAACCTTTACCAATTAAGAAAAGATTTACAAAATAATGAACAACTTGGTTTAGTTCTTATTAAGATAGATAACTTTCAAATTATTAACAATTTTTATGGTTTTGTTGTAGGTGACTTTGTTATTGAAGATGTTGGATGTCATCTGAAAAAACTTTTAACAGAGCATCAAGTATACCGTTTATCTGGTTCTGAATTTGCTTTAACAATAGAGAATCATCTTGGCTTTTATGTGTTGAAAAAATATCTTGATGAGTTGTATCTTAAACTAAAGAACACAACTGTTAGTTATCAAGAGATAAAAATTTCTATCGACTTCACTATCTCATCAACGGCTAACAGAGATCTCTCAGATATCTTTTCGAAAGTATCAATGGCACTTAAATATGCAGAAGATAAGGGCTTGCCATATTGGATATATGAAGAAAGAATGAACTTTGAAAATGAATATGAACGAAATTTACAGTTATCTGAAATAGTTAGAGAGGCTATTGAAGAGTCTAGAATTGTTCCTTATTATCAAGCTATAATCGACAATAAAACATCTAAAATAGTAAAGTATGAGTGTTTGGCAAGATTACTTGACGAACATAACAAAGTACTTTCACCGATGTTATTCATTCCTGTATCTAAAAATATAAAAATGTACAATGATATCACTAAAATTATCATAGATAAATCTTTTGCTACTTTTGAAAATAGTGATTTTGAATTTAATGTAAACCTTTCCATTGACGATATTATGAATCATAAGATGTTCGATTTTATCATAGAAAAGCTCAAGGTTTCTAAGGCCGCTTCGAGAGTAACTTTTGAACTTTTAGAATCAGAACTTATTAGAGATTTTAAAAAAGTAGAGAGATTTATAAATGAAGTAAAACGTTATGGAGCAAAGATTGCTATAGATGATTTTGGAAGTGGATACTCAAATTTTTCATACTTGATTAAAATGAAAACAGATTACATAAAGATAGATGGCTCTTTGATTGAAAATATTGATATAGATAAGCAAGCTGTTATCGTTGTAGAAACTATCGTTGAGTTTGCAAGAAAATTAGGTGTAAAAACTGTAGCTGAATATGTTCACTCAAGTGTTATAATGGACAAGGTAAAAGAGTTAGGCATAGACTACTCTCAAGGGTTTTATATAGATGAACCATCACTTAAACCAACTTTGGTTAGTTAAAGTGAGACATATCTTTAGTTAGTCAAAGTGTAATATGTCTTTAGCCTGAATCATATCTTTGTCTCCACGACCTGAGACGTTTACTATGATAAGCTTATCTTTGATATTTGGTAATTTTTTTAGGTATGCTATGGCATGAGAGGACTCAAACGCAGGGATTATTCCCTCTTTTTGTGATAACCACACAAAAGCATCTAAAGCCTCTTGGTCTGTTATGTTGTCATAAGTGATGGATTTGTTGTCATTGTGAAATGCATGTTCTGGACCAATGCCAGGATAATCCAATCCAGCACTGATAGAGTGAGCTTCTAGTATTTGACCATCTTCATCTTGAAGTAAGTATGACATTTGACCATGAAGAATACCTGGACGACCTTTTTCAAGTGAACAACCATGTTTATTTGTCTCAACACCAAGACCACCAGCTTCTATGCCGATACACTCAACTTCTTTATCTTCTAAAAAGTGTTGAAACATCCCGATTGCGTTTGAGCCACCACCAATACAAGCGATGATATGATCGGGAAGTCTACCCTCTTTTTGGAGTATCTGAGTACGAGCTTCCCAACCTATGATAGCTTGAAAATCTCTTACCATCATAGGATATGGGTGAGGACCAGCAACCGTTCCGATAATGTAAAAAGTATCTCTTGCATTTGTTACCCAATGACGGATAGCGTCATTCATAGCATCTTTTAGGGTTCTACTTCCACTCTCTACTGAGTTTACTTTAGCACCAAGAAGTTTCATCCGAAAAACATTGAGTTCTTGACGAGCTACATCTTTTGCACCCATAAAAACCTCACATTCTAAATCAAGTAAGGCACAAATAGTAGCCGTTGCAACGCCATGTTGTCCTGCTCCAGTCTCTGCGATTATTTTTTTATAACCAAGTCTTTTTGCCATTAATCCTTGAGCGATTACATTATTTACTTTATGTGCACCTGTGTGATTTAAATCTTCGCGTTTAAGATAAATTTTTGCACCAAGTTCATCAGAAATATTTTTTGCATAATAAAGTGGGCTAGGGCGACCAACATAATCTTTGAGATAGTAATCAACTTCTGCCCAAAAATCCTTGTCAAATCTGATTTTTTTGTATTCTTCTTGAAGTTTTAAAAGAGCTGGCATTAGCGTCTCAGGAACATAGCGACCACCAAAAGTTCCAAAGTGCCCATTTTCATCTGGATCAAATTTTGAAGGAGAAGGGATATACATTAATTAACCTCTATAATATTATAAACTTTTGTTTTTTCTTCGAGCTTTCTTATACCATCTAAAAAAGTTAGACCGATAATAAAACAACACTCAACACACTCTGCACCAGTTTGCTTTACAAGTGTTGCAGCTGCGTTTGCTGTTCCACCAGTAGCGATAAGGTCATCGATAATAAGTACTTTAGCACCTTTTTTTTCACCAAAAGCATCTATGTGAACTTCTATTTCATCTACACCATATTCTAATGCATATTTTTCACTAAAAGTCGTGTAAGGTAGTTTTCCTTTTTTACGAATAGGAACAAAACCTAGTCCTAACATCTGTGCTAATGCTGCGCCAAAGATAAATCCTCTTGCATCAATTCCAGCAATATAATCAAGGTTATAACTCTTGTATCTATCATGAAGGTGTTTCATCAAAAGTGTGTAGGCTTCTTTGTTGTTTAAAAGTGTAGTGATATCTTTAAAAACTATTCCTTTCTTTGGAAAATCTTTTATATCTCTGATTGAATTTTCAATTATCTTTCTTTCTTCGCTATTTAGTATCAAAATATATCTCCTTATAGTAGTGCATCAATACGGCCTTCAAGTGCCTTTATCTTACCGTTCAACCTATCTGTCTCTTGTCTATGTTTTGAGTTACGACCTTTGAGGACTTTTAGCTCATTACGTAGTTTTGTTAGCTCTTCGCTTAAAATATCTACATTCCCTAGTGCCCGTTGAAGTTGAATCTGGTACTTACGAATAAGTATCTCTGCTTCTTGAAGTGTTAATTTCATTAAGTCATTACTTCTTTGTTCTTTGTTTGTAATACTTTTAAAGTAGTACATTTTGACAAAAAGATATATAGCGATAATAGAAATTATTGTTAAAAGTGACCATTCCCAAAACATTTAATTATCCTTCTATTTTTTCAACGCGACCAGAGTGGCGACCACCCTCAAAGCTTTCAGCTATCCAAGCATCTAAGATAGATTCTGCAACACCTTTACCGATAATTCGTTCTCCAAAACATAAGATATTAGCATCATTATGTCCTCTTGCAACTGTAGCGGTATAAGCATCATGACAAAGTGCTGCACGGATACCGTGGTGAGTATTGGCCGCCATACTCATACCGATACCTGAACCGCAGATAAGGATACCTTGGGTAGTGCTATCTTCTAAAACAGCTAAAGATACTTTGTGTGCATAATCAGGATAATCAACTCTATCTTTGTTATATGGACCAAGATCAATAACTTCATGACCTTTCTCTTTTAAAAGTTCAACTGTATAATCTTTTAGTTCGATTCCAGCGTGGTCTGTGCCTATATAAAATTTCATTTTTTTCCTTTATGTCATTAGTAAATTTAAAATAGTTCTAACAGGTAAAAATAGGAGATAATCTTTAAGTGGTGTCATTATAATGATAACAACTATAATCATTCCATATCTCTCATTTTTATAAAAAAACTCTGCGACTGCGTTTACTTTATACTTAAGTGCGAGATGCATCAAAAAATGTGCACCATCAAATTGAGGAACAGGAAGTAAGTTAAATACTCCTAAAACTACATTTATTACAAGTAGTTGAAAGATAAATAGATAAGTAAAGATGTACATCATACCATCAGCTGTAGTCGGTTGTGCCATTGATGCTACAGCGATAGATGCAAATGCAGCTAAAGTAAAGTTGTACACTATTCCAGCCAAATCAACCTGCATAGCAGCATTGTATCCACCTCTTTGTATGACTTTTGAGACATTAATTGGGACAGGTTTTGCCCAACCAAACAAAAAACCACTATCAGACCCAAGGAGCATAGGGATAAAATACATAGCTGCTGGAACGATAATAGTACCGACTAAATCAACATGAGAGAGAGGATTTACAGTGAGTCTACCAGCATTTTTTGCTGTCATATCTCCGTACATATAAGCCACCCAACCATGCATAATTTCATGACCGATGATAGCGACAGCTAGAGCTAAAACAGCAGCAATTATTTTTATAATATCAAGATATTCCATGGTAGTCTTTGTCTGTCCTTATTCTTTCTTCCCTTGCTTTATCTAAGTAAGGAGATTGTTCTAAATCTGTAGGTGTTTTACCCATTCTGTCCCATCTTATTTCCCAGTTTTTATCTACAGAAAAGTAGATAAACCAAGGTGTTCCTTCTACGTTATCATAAGGAACACTTCCCCAAAAACGACTATCATTTGAGTGATCACGATTATCACCCATCATAAAGTAATGATCTTTTTCTACTTTTATAGGGTTAAAATAAAATAGTTGCACATGATATCTTCCACTCTCTACTATCTTATCATCATGGTGTATTCCAGGATGTTTTTTAGTGTATGGATTTTTAACCCAAAGTTTGTTCTCAAAAACAACGATTTCAAACTCTTTGTAGTTCTTTTTTATCCACTCGTCACCTTCTCTAAAGTGAACAAAAAGATTCTTTTTGGCTACAAAAAGCTCATCATCTGGGAGTGCTACACAGCGTTTAACAAAGTGCTGTTTAGGGTTTTGGGGGTATCTAAAGATGACGATATCACCACGCTTTGGAGTATCACCATCTATTAAACGCAGGTCATCACTCCAAGGCATGATGGACATTTCTAAAAATGGAATATGAGGCATAGAGATACCATAAGCAAACTTTTTAGCAAAAAGATGATCTCCTATTAGAAGAGAATCTTTCATACTTCCACTTGGGATTCTAAATGCTTGTGCTACAAAAAATATAACAAAAAGGACAATGATAATTGTTCCTGTCCATGAGTTCGAAAAATGATATGCTTTACCAAATATTTTTTTCATTTAAGCTCTTTTTTTTGCATTTAATTTTGCAGCTTTTAAAGTATTACTCAAAAGCATGGCAATTGTCATGGGACCAACACCACCTGGAACAGGTGTTATATATGAACATTTTTTGCTTACATTGACAAAATCAACATCACCAACAAGTTTGCCATTAGAAGCTCTGTTAATACCAATGTCAATGATAACCGCACCATCTTTAATCATATCTTCTTTTATAAGGTTAATCACACCAACACCTACTAAAATGATATCTGCGTTTAGAGTATGTCGTTTTAAATCATCTGTAAATATATGACAAATCTCAACTGTCGCATCTGCGTTTAAAAGAAGTGAAGCCATTGGTTTTCCTACGATGTTTGAAGCACCAACTACTACACAGTTTTTGCCTTTAATCTCGATATCATATTCGGCTAATAATTCCATTACACCAAGAGGAGTACATGGAACAAAACCATCAAGATTTGTAACTAAACGACCAACATTATAAGGATGAAAACCATCTACATCTTTTGCAGGGTCTACTAACTCTAGTATCTTTGTTGTATCAATTTGTGAGGGAAGTGGAAGTTGAACAAGAAT
>JASFZD010000146.1:0-5631 GCA_045046645.1 Sulfurimonas sp.
GTTATTGGAGATAGTTACGAGTATCTTATATCTCACTTTGCTGGTGATGCAGGTAAAAAAGGAGGAGAATTTTTTACTCCTAGTGCTGTATCTACTCTTTTAGCAAAACTAGTAGAAGCAAGTGAGGGAGATAGAATCTATGACCCAACTTGTGGTTCAGGTTCTTTACTTATAAAAGCGAGTAAAGAAGTAGGAAACAATAACTTTAGACTCTATGGACAAGAGAGTAATGGAACAACTGTATCGTTAGCAAAAATGAATATGTTTCTACACGATATAAATGATGCAGTTATAGAGTGGGGAGATACGATAGGTAATCCACTTCACTTAGAAAATGAACATCTTATGAAATTTGATGTAGTTGTGGCAAATCCTCCATTTAGTTTAGATAAGTGGGGTGCAGAAAATGCAAGCGAAGACAAATACAAAAGATTTGAGAGAGGAGTACCACCAAAAAGTAAAGGGGATTATGCTTTTTTATCTCATATGATAGCTTCACTTAATGAACATGGAAGAATGGGTGTAGTTCTTCCTCATGGTGTTCTCTTTAGAGGTTCTAGTGAAGGTAAAATTAGAAAGCAGCTAATAGATGAAAATCTTCTTGATGCAGTTATAGGACTTCCTGCAAATCTCTTTTTTGGTACTAATATACCTGCGTGTATATTAATATATAAAAAACAAAGAGTAAATACAGATGTTCTCTTTATAGATGCAAGTCGTAAATTTAATAAAGATAAAAGTCAAAATAGTATAGATGATAAACATATACTAAAGATATTAGACACTTATATGAATAGGAGTGATGTAGACAAATACTCTCATATAGCTACACTAGAAGAGCTACAAGAAAATGATTACAATCTAAATATCTCTAGATATGTAGATACTTTTGAAGAAGATGAAAAAGTTGATATTAAAGCTACTAGAAAGAAAATAGCAAATATCGAAAAAGAGTTAATTGAAGTAAAATCTCAAATGAGTGAGTACTTGAAAAAGCTGGGGCTTTAAAATGAAAAAAATACCACAAAGTTATAAACAAACAAAGGTTGGAATTGTTCCTGAAGAATGGAAAGAAATAGCCTTATCTTCTTTTATTAATGAAAAATCAGTTTATTGTAATGATGAAAAAGTATCTTTAGGTAGTTTAACGATTGCTAATGGAGTTATACCCAAGCCTGCAAGGTACAATAGAGAACATTTAGTAAAAGATACTCATGATGCATATAAGTTAATCGAGATAAATGATTTTGCATACAATCCAATGAATTTAAGGTTTGGAGCTTTGGCTTTATATAAAGATAAACAACAATTAAAAGTTTCTGCTTATTACAATATTTTTAATGTAAACGAAGATATTGTAAATTTAGAATATATCTATGCTTATTTAAAATCTGAAAGAATAATGTTTTATTATAATAGAATGGCAACTGGTAGTCTTGAAGAAAAAAAACGAGTTCATTTTAAAGAGTTTAAAAAATTTATATTCCCTATTCCATCACTCAAAGAACAAGAAAAAATAGCCGAAATTTTAACCATATGGGATGATGGTATCTCAAAACATGATGAGTTGATAAAAACTAAAGAGGAACTAAAAAAAGGGTTGAAGCAGAAACTTTTAAGTGGAAAGATTCGATTTTATGGATTTGAAGATAAATGGGAGTTTACAAAATTAGGAGATTTATTAGATTATATACAACCTACAAAGTATTTAGTTGCTAATAAGGATTATGATGATAGTTATAAAACACCTGTACTTACAGCAGGTAAAACATTTGTCTTAGGGCATACAAAAGAGGAACATGGGATTTTTATAGATGACTTACCTGTAATTATTTTTGATGACTTTACAACAGCAACTAAATATGTTAATTTTCCTTTTAAGGCTAAGTCGTCAGCAATGAAAATATTAAAAGCAAAAGATAAAGATGTAAATGTTAAATTAGTTTTTGAAATGATGCAAATGATAAATTATAGTGCATACGACCATAAAAGATATTGGATTTCAGAATATCAAGAGTTGGAAATTAAACTCCCATCACTTCAGGAACAACAAAAAATAGCAGAAGTTTTAAGTAATGCAGATAAAGAGATAGATTTACTTAAAAATGAACTGCAAGAGTTAAAAGAACAGCAAAAAGGACTAATGCAAAAATTACTAACTGGTGAAGTGAGGGTAAAAATATGAGTAAAAAATTTAGAATATTAAGTTTAGATGGTGGAGGAATAAGAGGATTGTATTCTGCCCAAATGTTAAAAAATATAAAAGAAAAATGTGGAGTAGATTTTTACAATGATTTTGACTTAATTATAGGTACTTCCACTGGTTCAATTCTTGCAGGTGCAATTGTTCAAAATATTGATTTAGACAAGGTTATCTCTCTCTATGAAAATGAGGGTAAAAATATTTTTAAAAAAAGATGGTTTGCTAGATTAGGACTCTTTACAAGTAAATATAGTCCTGAGCCTTTAAAAGAACAACTTAAATCTATTTTCAAAAACACAGTTCTTGGAGATATAAAAAAACCTCTATTAATATGTGCTACTGATATTGGAAATTCTACTCAATTTGTATTTAAAACTACTTTCAATAATCAAAAAGATGGTGATGGAAATAAAAAATATTTAGTACGAGATAATGATATAGCTTTGTATGATGCAATAATGGCTTCTTCCTCTGCACCGATATTTTTTCCACCTCATAAAGTTGGTAACTTTTTACTTGCAGATGGAGGTTTATGGGCAAATAGCCCTGTTTTAGTTGCACTTGCAGAAGCAAAAAAGATTTTTAATGTTGAACCTAAAGATGTGGTAATAGTATCAATTGGTACAGGTGTAGAGGAAAATGATTACCATATAGACACAGAAAAATGGGGATTTCTAACTGGTTGGAAAAAATCAAAACTAATCTCTATGATTTTAAATCTACAAACAAAAGTAAATAGTAGCTTATTGAAGTTTTTAATGCCTAAAGAAAATATATTGAGATTAACATTTACAAGTGACAAAACTCTACCACTAGATGACACTACACAAAATAAAAATTTATTAAGTAGAGCAGATAAGGATTTTTCAGATAGACATGCTGAAATTCAAAACTTTATAGATAATTATATATTGGGAGAAAAATAATGACAACAAAAGCAAAACATGAGTTATATGCTATTTTAGATAAACTAGGTGCTAATCTTGACATAACAGACACTCAATATAAATTAGCAGAAAAGAGATATGCATCTATTGGAAAATGGTTATCAGAAGGGGAATATTGTTTAGTAGATAAAAAGCTATGTTTGATGAATGGCCAAATATATCCTCAAGGCTCATTAAAACTACAAACTGCAGTGAAACCATTAGGACAAGATGAATTTGATGTAGATTTAGTGTTTTTCACTCCAAATGTTTCAACAAGTGATATTGAACCAACTGAGTTAAATAGGTTAATAGGAAATAGATTAAGAGAACACACTACATATAAAGATATGCTTGAACCACTAAAAAGAGGTTGGAGAATAACTTATGCAAATGAATTCCACCTTGATATTACTCCATCTATAAATAATCATGCAGAAGCACATAGTAATAGTGAGTTAGTACCAGATAGAAAAGTACAAGATTGGAAACCATCAAATCCAAAAGATTATGCAAGTTGGTTTAATGAAATAGTAGAAAAAGTTCCATCTTTTAAAAGTTCTTTTGGATTAGGTAATATATTGGCAACAGAAGCACGCACTGTTGTTGAATTACCAGAGAACAATTTTGATAAACCTCTTTTGAAAAGATATATACAAATATTAAAAAGACATAGAGATGTAATGTTTCAAGATAAAGAGAACAAACCTATTTCAATTATTATAACAACATTAGCTGCAAAAGCATATCTATATTGCATTGAACATAATCAGTATGATAATGAATTTGATTTATTATCAGATGTAGTAAAATATATGCCATGTTTTATTCATTTGAATGAGGAGCAACATGAAATTTTAAATCCTAAAGCATTAAGTGAAAACTTTGCAGAAAGATGGAATGAAGTAGCTAATAAAAAATTAGCATTTGATAATTGGCAAAATAATGCTCAGATATTTTTTGAATCATTTAATGATATAGTAGGTCAAAATATGATATTTGAATCACTTGAAAATGGTTTTGGAAAAGTTCCTGTATCTAGAGTTTATGAAGATGTTACAAATAGTGTTTCAAGTAATCGTGCAAATGGTCTTCTTGGACTTGGTTCGTTAACGGGATTAACAGATTCATATTCAATGAAAAAAAATACATTTTTTGGAAATTAAATGTTAGCTAAAGGTGTGTCAAAATATCATCAAGTATCATTACTTCAACAGTTTAATAACTTGAGATATTGCCCTCTTACTAAAAATGGTTTTGGTAAGTTTAATAAGAATTATTTTTATTGGGAGTTCGAGGCATCACCATCAGAATTTAGCAAGAAGTATAGAGTATTAATAATATACCATAGTGATAATTATTCTCCTAGTGTGTATGTTTTAGATAAAGATATTTGGCAAGTTAGTAAATCTAAACAAATCCCACATCTATATGATTCTAAAAAAATAAGACTGTGTTTATATTATCCAGACTATAATGAATGGAGTTCAAAAATGCTACTATGCAATACAATAGTTGCATGGAGCTATTTATGGTTGTACTTTTATGAAGAATGGTTATACACTAATGATTGGAAAGGAGGAGGAATACATCCAGAATCTAAAAATGATGATACTGATGATGAACCTAATACCTTCAAGAAAATAATTATTAAAGATAGAAAAAAGAAGAAGAAAGATACTGTGTCAAAAGTAATAAATAACATATATCAATCAAGAAAAAAAGCTTACTTGGATGAATTGGAGAAATAAAATGGATTCAACTATATCAACAGAAAAACAACTTCAAAATAATGTAATAGATTTATTAAAATCTATGGGATATATATTTATATCTCGAGAAGATAATGTAAATTTTCGTAATGGAAAACTATCTGATGTACTATTAAAAGATATTTTAGTAAATCAACTTCAAAAGTTAAATAGTTTTGAGTATAAAGGTATAACCTATCCATTTTCTTCAAAGAATATAGCTAATGCTGTATCTAGTTTAGATGAGTCTTTAAACGAAGGGCTTATGACTGCAAATGCTAAAATAACAGACCAACTTATTCTTGGTAACTCTTATCAGGAAGAGCTTCATGATGGTATCAAAAAAAGCTTTTCACTTAAATACATAGATTTTAAAAATATAGAAAATAATCTGTTTCATTTTACAGAGGAGTATAGTGTATCAAGACAAACTCTAAATGAGAGAGATAAGACAAGACGACCTGATATAGTATTATTTATAAATGGTATTCCCTTTGGTGTAATAGAACTTAAAAAATCAAGTGTAGAAACAGAACAAGGCATCTCTCAAATGATACGGAATCAGTTAAAAGGAGAGATACCACACCTATTTAAATTTACACAAATAACTCTTGCAGGAAATAATCACTCGCCTAAGTATGCAACCACTGGGACACCTAAAAAGTTTTATGCTACTTGGGAAGAAGATGTAAGAGAAGATATAAACTCTCTTGTTCGTGATAGAACCCCTAGCAAACTTGATAATACTATC
>JASFZD010000147.1:0-12858 GCA_045046645.1 Sulfurimonas sp.
TTTTAATTCATCAAATATATCTGGGTATTTTGCAAATGACATATAATTTCCTAGTAAAATTTGGTGAAATTATAACATTTATACTTTAAAATTATGGTTTTTAAAATCTCACTTCGGCAGTAAGCATATAAGCAGTTCCATTATTTTTCTCTTTAGCACTGAGAGCTTCATTATCTGTAACGATTATATTCCCAATCCATTGAACATTTTTATTTTGTTCCCATGCTGCACCAAGAATGTAACCTTTATCTTCTTTTTTAGATGTTGCCGTTGTAGAAATAGCTTCTGGGGTCCAAGAGTCATAGCGAGCAAATGCTCTGTACTGCTTCTCATTTCCTAAACGGTACTCAGCATTTGCAGAGTAGCCTGAACCTGATTGTTTTGAGACATTATTAGTAATATTTGAACTATCTTGAGACTTCACATATTGTGCAGATACTAAATAAGAAGGTGTATTAAATACTGTGTGTAAACCACCAAAAATTAGGTCTTGATTTTCTGTTTGAGCACCAACAGTAACTGTTTTATGCCCTTTGTTATACTGACCAAAGAATGAAGCGTCCAAGTAAGTTGTAGTTGTTTGTTTATCTTTTCCACTAACACCAAGTAAATGAGCAGTCGTTCTCCATTCAAAACTCATTCCATTTCCATTACTTTTCGAGTGGTACCCCTCACCATTAAAGATTCCATAATCTGCATCAAAGTATTTTGTTCTTGTTTTAAGCATAACACCAAAGTCGGCAGAGTTCGAAAGGTCAGGACCATGCGCTCCATCTTCTATAAGTATTTTAGAAATATTACGAAAGTACCAAGCGTTATGCTCTTCATAATCGTGCCAAGGTCTGTGTGTTAAACCAAGTTCTACTCCTGTAGCAGGTAAAATATTATTGAGGTAAAGATATGCATATTTTGCACGAACTTTTTCGTCACCTGTTACATCTTTGCTTATATCAAAAGTGACACGGTAGTAAGATTTAGGATCATCTAAAAGGTATGCTTTGACTTGAAAGTATGCACGACGAATTTCAAAATCTGATGTGTCACTATTTGTGTTTGGAGTACCATTTGCTAGATTAGAATCTAAATCATTGTATGTATAACCTAAGTAAGTTAAACCACTAAACTTAATTTTACTTGTTTTAGAAAACAAAGGCGTTGAAGTTTTAATAGCCGTACGACCCTCCCCTGCCTGAGTAAATACTTGACCATTTGCATCTTCATATAAATCTACTGCACCGGCCGTTACAGATCCTAAAGTTAAAGCAGCTATTGCTGATAATACAATTTTATTCATTTTTTTAATTTCCTTTTTTGTTTTTCGTTTGTTCGGCGAAAGTATAAATTATCTTGGTTACGTAATGATTACAAATTTATTTTCACTTTGTAACCATTTTGTAACCCTCTTCTTTTATAATTAGAACATCAATATTACAAAGGAAGGACAAAAAATTATGGCAAGAAACAAAATGAAAAAAATACTTGCTGTTGCTATAATGATTTTCTCTTTATCTCTCTTTGTAAATCCTGCTCTAGATACAAGTCTTTTTGAAATAAATAGTGAAAATGTTTTGGACGTTGAAAAAGAGGGAGAACAGCAAAGTGACAAGCAAGAAAAAAACACATTCTTAACTTTTAAAAGCTTTGCATTCTCTAACCTCAATTCGAATCAACTAATACAAGCATCTCAACAATATCAACACACATATCAAGACAACAATTCTTTATTTAGACCTCCTATACTACTTTCTTAGAATTTCACCTTTTTTTATATTCAAGATTTTGAATTTACAGACGCAGTTTTAGAAAGTTTGTTCACTTTTATTTTCCTTGTCAATAGATTCTGTCTTGCATATAAAATATTCTACAAAAACACAACTATTTTATAATTTTAAGGAAACAATATAATATGAAAAATAATTCTATATTTACACTATCAACACTTATGGCTATGCAACTTTTTGCATTAGAAGATAATGGTATTACCATTATTGACAAAAATTCTCCTGACTTTTTACTTGGGAAACAAACACATATCAATATGAAATTTACTCCTAGCGATGCTCCAGAAATGTGGTTTAAGGCAGGTATTCGTATTCAGGGTACATTTGAAAGTCGCAATACAGAAGCTTACAATACTGATGGTTCAGTAAAATCTGACACAACAACACAGGACGCTTTTCTTCGTCGTGTTCGTCTTGAAGTGGCAGCTGGATTTGGAAAATATGCCTCATTTACGATGGATATTCGTAATGATAAAGCAAACAAAGGCATAGAAAACCCTGAAGGCAGTTTTAATGTCGGCGATGCTTATGTTAAAATCAAAAAACCATTTGACACTTCTTTAGTAAATTTCAAATTATATCGTGCGAAAATTGACATTTCTCGTACTGAAACCGTTAAGTCTGCTCGTGTCATTGTGTATGACAGACCATATATTGCAGATGCAGCTGCACAATATATATCTTTTAACCGCCGTGGAGCAAATGCACAAATGTACGGAGACTGGAACAAAAAAGTCCATTATCAGATTGCTGTAGGCTCTGCCTCTTCTCCAGATAAAATTTTAGATGCAGCTGGCATAAAGGGTTCAAGTGCGAGTGTAGAATTAGATCAACAAAGTTTTTTTTATGGTGGAAAAGTGATACTATCACCCTTTGATGGATGGGAAGAAACTAAAAGAACAGAAACATACTTTGGAGAAGGAAAACACTTCAGTGTTGGTGCATCTTATTGGGCTATTCCTACTATGAAAGGGACAGCTACTATTGGTGCGAATACTGCACTTTTTGACTTAAATAGAGAGCTTATCAATATCGAAGCATCTGCTCATTACAAAGGTCTTTTTCTGCAAGGTGAATACTTTAAATTTCAAGATGTTGTTCAAGACTGGGAAGTGAATGGTAATGTTACAACTGGTTCATCTGATGGATGGTATGTAACAGGAGAGTATGTTTTCACAGACTTAAAATATATAGCTCCTTTTGCAAGATATGAAAGCTGGGATAGGTTTCAGGGTAAAGATGGATACGATGTTACCTCAACTCTTGCTGGCGTTAACTGGTATCTCAGAGGCAATACAACTAAAGTTGGTCTTATATATCAAAAAGATGAGTATGGTATCAATACAGGGAACAAACATGTCACATCTATGCGTGTAACATCTCAATGGTTTTTCTAAACTAAAGCAAAAAAAATCTCTTTAATATTGCCATAAATGTAACCAAATAGAAATCGAATTGTTTTATACTTTCGCTAACTTACAATATAAAAGGTGAAAAAATGATAAGTGATAAATCACAATGCGGAAAACCATTAAATGGTTTTCCTACAAAAGTTCTAAAAATCGCTCTTGTTACTACAGTATTAGTATCTGGATTAAATGCTACAGAAGTAATCAAAGGAAGTGGAGCTTCTTTTCCTTATAGCGTCTATCAAAAATGGTTAAAAGCTTACAATAAAGAAACAGGTATCAAAGTAGATTACATTAAAAAAGGCTCATCTAAGGGTATTAAAGATGCAAAGCAAAGAGCTGTTGATTTTGCTGGAACTGACAAGCCCCTAAGCCCAAAAGTTCTTCGTAAAAATAACTTACATCAATTTCCAGGTGTTGTTGGTGCAATCACAATGGGTTATAATATTCCAAATGTAGAGAACATCAGACTAAGTAGAAAAGCAATCGTTATGATAGCCGCAGGGAAAGTAAAATTTTGGGATAATGAAGTTATCACTAAAGCAAACAGTGGTGTCAAACTTCCACACGAAAAACTAACTTTCGTTCACCGTGCTGATGGTTCAGGAACAACTTACAACTTTACATATTACCTCTCTAAAGTAAGTAAATCTTGGAGAAAAGCTTATGGTGCTAAAAAATCTTTAAGCTGGCCAGGAGACCATCATATAGGTGGAAAAACAAACTCTGGAGTAGCAGCACTTATCAAACAAACTCCATACTCTGTTGGTTATATTGATTATGCTGATGCGAAAAACAACGAGATTTCTATGGCAACTGTTGAGAACAAAGCACACAACTATATCAAACCGACTCTAAAAGCATTTCAAATCGCAGCTTCAAAAGCAACTCTAGATCCTAAAAAAGATTTTTATGCTGTTATAGCCGACCCTAAAGGTGCTGATTCTTATCCTATGGTAGCGGCAACTTTTATCTTAGTACCAACAGAAAAAGCAGAGATGAATAAGAATGTAACTAAATTCTTTGACTGGTCTTATAAAAATGGTCAAGAGATAGCCAAAAGTTTAGGTTTCGTTCCATTACCAGATAGCTTAACTAAAAAAATTAGAGCATATTGGGAGGCAAAAGGCATTCAGTAAACTATAAATTTTATTCCCTTTAAAACAAATTTCACTTGCTACACAATTTTTCTTGTGTGGCAAACCCTTCAACACATGTAACCCACTTGTAACCATCATTTCATATAATCCTTAAACAATTTACATAGGCAAAAAATATATGGAAAAAATATTTCAAAAATTATCACTATTTAGTGCTTCTTTAGTATTTATCATACTTATTGGCATTTTTATAACTCTTTTAAACTCTTCCAAACTTGCGATAGATGAGTTTGGTTTTGATTTTTTAACAAATTCTGATTGGAATAAAGAAGTTCCAATGGACCAAACGCAAGCTACTGATATACCTGCGTTTGAGATAGAAAATGATACAGTTGAAGATGATGACATGATAATAGATGAAGATGACGAAGATGATGATGTTATCTTAGATGAAGATAGTCTTACCGACACTAAAACCGTCTTTGGTGGTTTAGTCCCCATAGTTGGAACACTTTTAACTACACTTATAGCACTTGTTTTTTCACTCCCTATTGCTATGGGAATTGCAGTTTTTTTAGCAGAAATTGCTCCTAAAAATATATCCAATATAGTTGGCATGGCTATTGAGCTTTTAGCTGCTATTCCAAGTATCATCTTTGGCATGTGGGGGCTATACTATTTTGCTCCCATCGTGGCTGATTTAGTGGGCGGTTATCAAGTTTCACTTCTTACTGCTGGTCTTGTTTTGGGCGTTATGATTCTTCCATTTATGGCAGCAATTACTAGAGATAGCATGAACACCACACCAGCTGTTTTAAAAGAGTCAGCTTACGCACTTGGTGCTACTAAATTTGAAGTCATTAAAGATATTATCTTCCCCTACTCTAAAGTTGGCATCATCGGTTCTATCATCTTAGCTCTTGGTCGTGCATTGGGTGAAACTATGGCTGTTGCCTTTCTCATTGGCTCTATATTTGTACTTCCAAAAGCCATCAATGACCCAACTATCTCGATTCCTGTTGCCATGGCAAATAACTTTGGTGAATCAAGTGGTCTTGGAGAATCAGCACTTTTTTATCTAGCACTTATTCTTTTTGTAATCAGCTTTGGGATTATCTCTTTAGCTAAATTTTACTTTCTTAAAAAGGCTAATTGATGCGACTACTAATCAACAAAATATTTTTATCACTTTCTATATTTTCTGCGATGATAGGTCTCGCTTTTTTAGGCTGGATTCTCATCACTCTTTTTGTCAAAGGTTTAAGTTCTTTTCATTTTGAATTATTTATAAATGACCTTGTAGATGGAGGGCTTAGAAACCTCATCATAGGACAACTTATCCTTACTTCTCTTGCCTCAGTCATTGGTATACCTCTTGGCATGGCAGCTGGAATTTACATACAAGAGTATGGACGAGGTAAATATGCCCAAATCATCCGTGATTTAAGTGATATTATGATGTCTGCTCCATCTATCGTTATCGGTGCCTTTGTTTACGCTGTTGTAGTCATCCCAACTGGTGGAACGAGTGGATTTGCTGGAGCTATTGCTCTAGCGATTATGATGATACCAGTTGTTATAAACACAACAGATTCTATGCTCTCACTAGTTCCTCGAGAACTTCGTGAAGCTGGCATGGCTCTTGGTGCTTCAAAGTACAGAGTGATTTTAGATATTGTGATAAAAGCTGCAAAAGTTGGTATTATGACTGGTATTTTACTTGCGTTTGCAAGGATTATTGGAGAGACTGCACCCTTGCTTTTTACTTCTGAAACATCTAACTACTTTAGTCTTGATTTAACACAAAGTTTTCCATCACTTACCGTTAGTATCTACGACTTAGCAAACGAGCCTGAGGAGTCTAGCCGTGATTTAGCATGGGCAGCTTCTTTTATACTTACTTCAATGGTTTTACTCATAAACATTGCGGGAAGATTTATCACAAGAACTAAAAAATAAGGACAATACTATGCCGATTATGAATATAAAAAAATTTACCTTCACCTACCCAGGAGTTGATGAACCATCTCTTAAAAATATAACACTGCCCATCGAAAAAAACAAAATCACGGCTCTGATTGGTCCAAGTGGTTGTGGTAAATCTACACTTTTAAGAAGTATGAATCGCATACATGATTTATATCCAGGTAACAAATATGATGGAAAAATTGAGTTGCTAGATTTGCAAACAAAAAAATACAATAATATTTTAGATATCAAAAAAGAGAATGAGTTTATAAAACTTCGTCAACAAGTAGGAATGATATTTCAAAAACCAACACCATTCCCTATGAGTATCTTTGATAATGTCGCTTATGGTCTTAAAATTGCTGGGATTAAAAACAAAACTGAACTTCAAGATAGAGTTGAGACTGCACTTAAAGGCTCGGCACTTTGGAGGGAAGTACATGAAAGGTTAGGTAAATCAGCGATGGGTTTATCAGGAGGACAACAACAGCGTTTGTGCATAGCTCGTGCAGTTGCTGTAAAACCTGAAGTAATTCTTTTTGATGAGCCAACATCAGCACTTGACCCTATCTCTACAGGAGCCATTGAAGAGTTACTTGTTGAGCTTAAAAAAGATGTAAGTATCACCATCGTTACACACAACATGCAACAAGCTTCTCGCATAAGTGACTTCACTGCGTTTATGTATCTAGGAGACTTAGTAGAGTATGATAAAACAGAAAATATCTTCTTAAATCCTAAAGAAAAGAGAACAGAAGATTACATTACTGGTCGATTCGGTTAAAAAATAAAAATAAAAGGATATATACAAATGATACAAAATTTTCAAACAAATTTAGACGAGATAAAGACTAAAGTAATAGATATTTCTACAGGACTTCTTGAAGCAAATGAGTTGATACTTTCTGCACTTACCGACTGCGACCCTGTTAAATTTTCAGATGCACGATCAAAAATCAAAAATGTCAATTCAAAAACTAATGAGATTGATAACGCAATCATCAAAGTTCTAGCACTTTATACTCCCGAAGCAAGAGATTTAAGACAGGTTATTGCTTATCTTAAAATAACAAATGAACTCTCACGAGCTTCTTCAAACACAAGAAGTTTCATCCGTGGTTTTTTAGGTGTTTGTAAAGATGTTGATAAAGACACTATCATACAATATGCACTCCCAATGCAGACTTCAACTATTGCTGCGATTCGCTCTACTCTTAGCATGATTACATGTGAAGATGATGATGAGATTCAAGATATATATAATGATGTACTCATTCAAGAGAGTAAAACGGATGATTTATACGAAATAGTAGAGAGAAACTTATCACTCCAAGCTGATGGCTCAAGTAATTTTGAAAAATTTCATAAAATGTTAAGAGCACTAAGAAAAAGTGGAAAAATTGCTGCTCGTAGTATCAGTATAGCCAACCTTCTTGTTTACGCAAAAGTTGGTGGAAATTTTCGTAACTAAATAAGCTATAATTGTATTATGAATAAGACAATATTAATCGTTGAAGATGAAGAAGATATCTTAGACTTGATGGAGTACACCCTTGTAAAAGATGGCTATGATGTTATCACTTGTATTGATACTTCAAACATTAAAAATATACTTGATGAAGAGAATATCTCCCTGATACTTATGGATAGAAACTTGCCAGGTGTTGAGGGAAGTCAATATATTTCTAAATTACGTACAGAGGGATATAACGAACCTGTTATCTATGTAAGTGCTAAAGATTCTACAAATGAGATTGTTGAAGGATTTGATGCTGGTGGTGATGACTATATAACTAAGCCATTTAATCTAAATGAGTTAAAAGCAAGAGTAAAAGCACTTATCAAACGCTCACAGGGTCTTCAAGATATCATCAAATACAGAGATATAACATATAGTGCTTCTAATAAAACCTTTAGAATTGATGACAAAGTGATAAAACTCACACACTTAGAGCATGATCTGCTACTAGAGTTTATAAAGAACAAAGACATACTCCTTTCACGCGACATACTCTTAGCCAAAGTCTGGAAAGACAGTCTAAATAAGCAATCAAAAACTGTTAATGTAGCAATCAAAAGATTAAAAGAGCATATAGATCCAAGTGGTGAGAAAAACTATATTCAAGCTGTTCGTGGTGAAGGGTATATATTGTGTTAAGTTTTCAACAACTTGTTCTTAGAAAATTTATCTTACTCTTTTTCATACTCTTTACATTTATCGGCGTCATTACATACTATTGGGTAAAAAACTTTTATGTAGAACAAGCAAAAGCATCCCTAATTCAAGATATAGAGATTATTACATTTGAGATTGATAAAAGTACAAACCTAGACAAACTCGCCCTTCAGATAAAAAATAAACTCAACACCAGAATAACCATCATAGATATAGATGGTGAAATCATCACAGAGTCGCACAAAAACAAAATAACCATGGACAATCACAAGTATAGACCAGAAATCATGCAAGCAAGAAAAGAAGCTTATGGATATAAAATAAGATATTCTAAAACTCTTGGTGAAAGCTTATTGTATATTGCAAAGAAATACAGATATAACAATCATACCGTATATATTAGACTTGCAAAGGAGCTAAAAAATATTAATGCACAAATCTTTTCTCTTGGGATAAATATTTTAGCCATCTTAATCGTCTTTTTTATAGGAATATTTATCATAACCTATAAGATAAATATTCAGATTCAAAATGAAACACAAAAGATTGCGAACTTTTTACGAGATTTAGCAAGTAAGAAAAAATCAACTTACATAAACTCTGACTTTTCTACAGAGTTTGCACTTATCACAAAACTATTAACAAAAATTTCACTGATAATCGTCAAGAGGGAAAAACAAAAGTCTAAATACACAACAAAGCTAGAAGCCTCTAATAATCAGAAGGATGACATCATTTCTGCAATATCTCATGAATTTAAAAACCCTATCGCAGTTATCAATGGATATTCTCAAACACTCTTAGATGATGAAGAGTTAAATATAGATATTCGTAACAAGTTTTTAAAGAAAATTTATAACAATGGTAACAAACTAAGTGAGCTAATTGATACCCTTAGACTTAGTATAAAACTAGATGGTGGGCATGTATCTATTAACTTTGCAACTATCAACCTCTACGATCTTATAAATGATGCAGTAGAAAATATCAAACTCACTTATCCAAATAGAGTTGCAATCATCCAAGGGGATAAAACAATTCAAATCAAAGCTGACAGAACTCTTTTGGGCGTACTCATAACTAACCTTGTAGAAAATGCTTTTAAATACTCAGAGGACGAAGTGCATATCAAATTCGACAATGAAAGTTTGAGAGTAACTGATTCAGGTATAGGGATAAATAAAAAAGATTTACAAAATATTACGGATAAATTTTATAGAGTACATAAAAACTCGTGGAACAACTCGCTTGGACTTGGTCTGTTTATTGTAAACAATATTAGTAATCTACATAATTTCAAACTTCATATAGAGAGTGAAGAAAATATTGGTTCTACTTTTAGTATAAACTTTTAGAGGATTTCTCCCCTTAAAGTTTTATTTTTTTGCTTTTTTCTTTGCAGACTTTTTCTTTGCTTTTTTCTTTGCTTCTTTTTTCTTAAGAGATTTCTTAGCTGCTTTCTTTTTAGCTACTTTTTTAGCAGCTTTCTTCTTTGCAACTTTCTTAACTGCCTTTTTCTTAGCTAATTTTTTAGCTACTTTCTTCTTTAAATCTTTTGCCATTTTGGCTCCTTTTATTTTAAAATTTATTACTATTAGTAATAAATTATAGCTATTATATATATTTTTATATTATTTGTCAATAAAATATAGATATAAGTTACAAATTTGTATAATAAGCTTTCAAAAGGTAGGGATATGACATTTATAGAATTTAAAAAATTACTGTTAGATGCTGAGATTAGTTTACCTAAATTTAGTGCACTTATTAAAGTCAGTGAGAAAAATATTCAAGCCTATAAGAAGAAAGGTGCGGTTCCTAACACTATTGCAGTTATTGCAAAATGCTTTGCTAACATGCATGATATAGGTATAGACTATAGAGAACAAGTCACTTCACTTGAACTAAAAGCGAAAACAAAAAAAGGTGCTGGTTTTTCAAAAACCAAAAAATTTGATAAAGTTAAAATAGATGAAGAAGAAAATTAGTATAATTACATAGTGTTGTCGTACTGATAGGAAACACCCTCTTCATACTCTTTCACTAAAGTATCAAAGCAACCTGCTATCTCTTTTATTGTCTCTATATTTGGCTCAATATAGATTTTATTTTTACTTTTTGTCATTGTAATAATTTTAGCATCTTTAAGTTCTTTGAGATGTCGTGAAATTGTAGGAAGTGCAAAATCAAAATGTTCTGCAATACTTGTAACACAAGTAGCTTGAGCAATAATATCATCTTTTGGCTTAGTGTCATTAATAGAACAAGCATAACCACCAGTAAATATATTTTTAAAGATTTTAAATCTCGTTTCATTCCCAAGTGCTTTAAAAATTTTTATTTTATCATTCATATTTAACATCACAAACCTTCTTACTTTATATAATGAAAGTATATCAGAATAAAAACTATTTAGTAATTTAGGCAATTAACTTTATATTAAGGAAAATATATATAAACTTTCTTATTAATTTAGCAATTTAGCTAAATATGAGGATATGAGATGAAAAAAATATTATTGGTGCTTGGACTACTATTTGTAACAACATTAATGGCTGAGTCTGTAGGAAAAATGGGCTTAATAAAACAAGCACAAAAAGAAGTTGGTGAGATTTCTGCTAAAAAACTTAATGGTTTACTTGATGAGGATGAAGATGTCATTGTTCTTGATGTTAGAGAGGCTAAGCAAAGAGCAGAAGGTAGTATCCCCTTTAATGATATGAATAAAGAGCAGTTTATATCTATCACTCGTGGAAATTTAGAGTGGAAAGTAAATAAACTGATTCAAGATAAAGAAATCATTATTGTAACTTACTGTCGAAATGGAGGTCGTGGAGCACTCGCTGCACAAGTATTAAAAAAGATGGGTTATAAAAATGCTACAACACTAAAAGGTGGCTTAAAGGGATGGGCAAAAGCTGGTTATCCTATAAAAACTGGCTTAGGAAATGTGACTTTAAATCAAAAAAAATAAGATGGCTAATCATAAACAGATAATAGATCTTTACACAAAGTTAGCTCAAAATCCAAATAAAGATTTTGGTTGGGACAAGGGTTTAGAAAATGCAATCGCTCATGGATATAAACAAGAGTGGATAGATAAACTTCCATCACATGTCTGGGAGTTTTGTGCTGCGGTTGGAAATCCTTTTGAAAACGCAGAGATAAAAAAAGGTGATACCATTTTAGACCTTGGATGTGGTGCTGGCGTTGATGTTCTTATTGCTTCGCTATTAGTCGGAGATGATGGAAAGGTTTTTGGTGTAGATATTACTCCAAAGATGGTAGATATTGCCACTATCCATGCAAAAGAAGCTAATGCTAAAAATGTGAAAATCCTGCAAAGTAGTTTTGATGATATTGATTTAGAAGATGAAAGTGTGGATGTTGTTATATCAAATGGTGCTTTAAATCTTACATCATGTAAAGAATCAGTATTTTGCGAAATATATAGAGTGTTAAAACCTAATGGTAAAATCTTCTTTGCAGATATGATAGACATCTCAATTGATGAAGGAAGTTGTTGTTCTGTTGTGCAGACTTCTTGTTGTAATAGCGGTGAAGACGACTGGGCAAACTGTATAACTGGAACCATGAGAGAGGATGAACTTACAGAGCTTATTCAAAAAGCTGGGTTTAGAGATGTGGTATGCACAGGACATACTCATTACTCAACGGCACAGACAACAAGAGGAGCTACATTTAAGGCTACTAAAATAGCATCTTCAGAGTTAAGAAAAGAACATTGGGATGGTATATTCCAAACCGCTGACTACACACAAGTACTTTGGCACCAAAGTTCACCAAATCAATCTGTAGAGCTTATCAAAGATCATGCAAATAACGATGCAAAGATAATTGATGTTGGTTGCGGAGCTTCTTATCTTGTAGATAATTTACTCCATGACGGATATAAAAATATCACACTTCTTGATACTGCACAAATTTCTCTTAATATTGTTAAATCAAGAATAAATAGTAAAAAAGTGGAGTTTATTTGTAGTGATATATTAAATTTACAAACAGATAAAAAGTATGATATTTGGCATGATAGAGCAGTTTTTCATTTTTTACTTTCAAAGTATGAGAGAGAACAGTACTTTAAAATATTAGACAACTTACTTCACTCTAAAGGGATAGCTATTATTAGTACATTTAAAGTAAATAGCCCAATTCAGTGTGCAGGATTAGATATTGTGCAATACAGCCATAAAAAAATGTCAGATGAGCTTCCATCAAGTTTAACCCTTATTGAGAGTGAAGACTATGCTCACATTACTCCTAAAGACAGCACTCAAGAGTATATATATTTTGTAATTGAAAAGAAATGATTTTTGGTAAGTTTTGAGGGTAAATTAGATAGAGAGGTAAAACCTCTCTATGCTATTTGTATCTATAAGTGATACGACCTTTATCAAGAGAAT
>JASFZD010000148.1:0-5872 GCA_045046645.1 Sulfurimonas sp.
CTCTCGTTAGAGTTTACAAAGGAGATGGCTACCTCTTTTGAGTTGTTTATCAACATTTCATAATAATGCTTTTGGAGATTTTCTCTGTCACTCATTGTAGGAAGATTTGAAAGTTCGCGTATCTTTGTATTTAAAAACATGTCTTTATCACTGCGTTTAGGAACATTCTTATCACTAAAATCTACTATAATCACACCATCAAAAGCAACTGAACGCGTCTCTAAGACACCCATAACAGTTACTTTACCTCCGCGAACATCATCTAAGGTTCTTGAAGCTAAACGCGACATAAAGATACTTAAAAGTGATTTCAGACTCATATCTTCTACTGAAGGTAAAATAGTTTTAAACTTATGTATCTCTTCTTCGTAAATCTTGAGTTCATTTTTGACACTGAAGAACTCTTTTGCACTTTCTAAAAACTCTATAAAATCAATCTCACTACTTTTTTTATGATATATTCCAAGCAAAGGTATATAAAGCTCATCTCCTACTCTTTGAAGTCTATAAAAGTTTTCTTGTGATTTTTGGTCTATGGTTTTTATCGTTGCGTTTAATTTCATATAGATACTACTCTGAGTATAATCTTCACCCATCGCAAAGTTAAAGTTAGCCTTATCGTCAAAACTACGCAATGTTTTAGCCATAGACTCCTCTGGAAGTATTACAGCTATGTTCTCTGGTTTATAGCCTTTGTTTACAAACTCATACAGTTTTCTTTTTATAAATGCAACTTGCAAAAGTGATTCACTAAAACTCTCGCATGTAACTTTTGTTTGCTCTTTTATTTGCTCTTTACTTATAATAGAATGATTATTTAAAGATATTTTATAAGCAAAACCAACTTTAAGCTCTATCCCCAGTTCTAAAAACTTGTCTAGCATTTTTTTGTTAAACGCAGTCGTTGCAAAGATTAGATGAAGTGTTGCAAAAGATGTACATTTTTCTAAAAGTTCAAGCTCAAAGTTTGTTAAATGTCCATCAACGAATATCTCAATATTTTTATGTGTTAAGGCATAATCTTCATTGAAGATATAAAGTTTTGGTAAAAATATCTTATCAAGTATTTTTCTTTCTAAACATAACTTTTCATATCTATTATAAAGCTCTATAAGTATGCTAATATGCTCTTCATACTCTGCATAGACATCTGCTAATGCAAGAGTGTTGATGTCACACAACTCAGCGCTTAATTCTTGAAAAAATTTAAATATATAAGAGCTATTTTTAGTAAATGTAAAGAAATTTCTCTCGATGCGTAGCGATGAAAACTCTTTGAAATCAGAAGCTTCAAGAAGTAATAAAATTCTACTGTCATCATCAACGATCTTAAAATCTTTAACTATACATAACTTTGAGATAAAATCACTCATAGTGGTATAATTTGGAAGAAAGATAGATGAAGTATCTATCAGGAGTTGCTCGTGACGAATGGCACGAGCAGAGGGTAAAACTATAGTAGTTTTATCCATATTTTTTAATACTCTGAAAAGAGTTTGTTTCTTGTGTCTACTTTTATATTATAAAATCGGCTATATTTTCCAATTTCTACTTTTGTAATAATATCCCAAACACCTACTTTTTCAAATTTTACATTATCAAAAGTATAATTTCCATTGTTTAAAGTTGTACTCTCTAGTTTTTGGTCATATACATGTGTTTCAGGACGAGAGACTAAGATAGTCAGCTTTGCATTTTCAACTACATCTCCGTTTAAAGTCATAACTTTGAACAATACATCTGCACTCTTTGTCAAACTTGTTGGTGCATAAGAAATTTTATATTTTTTATCAAATGCTATTTTGTCATTTATATAATCATTTGCATTATTTTCTGCTTCTTGATAAGAAGTCATATACTCATTTGTCACTTGAATATTCGCACTGCTTGTAATCATAACAGTTGCGACACAAAATCCAAATACTAAAATAATAGAAAATCCTACTGAATACGCCCAGATTTTTCCTTTATTTACTTTCATTTAATTTCCTCTTCATCTCTTTTCTATTTTTTATATATAAATACAGAGCATACAGTAAGAATCCATAAAATAGAATCTTAAAAAATAAAAACATATTTTTGTTTGAATTTGCAGATGCATTTTCTAAACTAACATTTTTTGATGCTGCTATCTGTTGCGCAACATCATAGTAGCCATTAAACATAGCAGCCGAGTATTTTCCGAGTACTTCACCTGCTTTACTTTTGTTTGCTAACAGTGGTAAAATTGTTCCACCTGAATCTCCACGCATCTCATTAAAGTCATCCCAACTCCTAGCAAAGATAACTGCCATTGCAAAGGCTTGTGCTGTAGAAGCAACAGGGCTCAGTATTTGTTTTTTGTTAAAATATTTATATAAAGATTTATCATTTGTTATCAAATCTACTTTAGAATTCATTTCAGAAAATGTCAGTAAAACTGTAGGTTCGTTAAAATCAACTAGTAATTCTTTTTCATATTCTGCAATATTAAGGCTATCTGGTAGCTCTTTGAGCATCATTAGTCTTAAAGATATACCTGTTTTTTCATAAAGTTCTGCCCCAAGTATATTTACCTGTTTTGTAAATCTTGGATTTGAGATTATCTCATCTTTATATAAATATTCAGCTAATAACTGTGATTGAAAAAATATTATTATGAGGATGAGGGCCGCAAGCCCTCTTGAAATTTTCAATAAATTTCCTAAACTACGACTAAAATATTGCCAGTAAAGACTGCATAAAGAGTATAAACAGCCATTAATACAAGACCGATTGTAATTATTTTTTCCATTACCTACTCCTTACTTGACATCAACAATATGCTTAGCGTTATCAACACTAATCATTTTGATTGATTTCTCATCTTGAATCTCATAAAAATTCGATGCATTAGCACCTTGAACAACTGTTGCCTGCCAAGTTAAAAAAGCCAAAGCACCTAGTAGTAACAAAACTGCAACTAAAAAGCCACCTGCTCCATCAAGACCAAATACATTTCTGTTTTCATTCATATCTAACTCCTTACTTACTTAAGCTAGTGATATATGCACCAACAGCTTCTTTTTGTTTTTTGTTAAGTCTATCAAACTTAGGCATAGTACCAATAGCACCCTTTTTACCATAGCTTAAAACATCAACAACAAGTTCTGGAGTAAATTCAGCAATATCTGGTGCAACACCATCCATACCTTTACCTTGAGCACCATGACATGAAGAACAAACACCTGCAAATACATCTGCGCCAGCTCCACTCATACCATTAGCAACATAACTAGATACAGCATCGATTTCAGCATCTGTAATAGGAGCATAATCTTTGTTAGCATTCATAAGACCATTACGGTCAGGCATTGGCATTTCCATACCAAGAAGATGGTTATTTGAGCCATTTTCGATAACATACTTAACAGATTTAGCTTCAAATCTAGCATTTAAGTTTGCGGCTTTGCCATCAATACCATCAGCACTAAGACCATGACAAACTTTACATTCAGCAAGGTAAACTGATTCACCCATTTCAACGAGTCTATCACCTGTTATAGATGCATACTCTTTCTCAAACTTAGCATTATGTCCTGCAACTTCTTCATTATACTCACCAATTTGTGAATATGCGTTTACAGGATATCCACTAATCATATACCACATTCCCCAAGCCATTGTCATTAAAAATATAATTGCCCAACCAAATGGTACTGGATTTTTATACTCACCAATAGCATCCCAGCTTTCATCTGCTAACTCACCAGTTGCAGTATCAACTTGCATTTGACGAACATACTTAATAACAACAAACACTGTAATAATAACAAGTGCTGCGGCAGCTAAAACTGTAAGTATGTTTACTATATCTCCGTTTAGTCCACCTTTAGACATACCTATAGAAACATAGGTAAATCCTAGCATCGCTGCTGTAATTATAACACCCCAAAGATAAATCTTATTCATATATCTCTCCTATTTTTTAGACATAGCTGATACAGGAGTATCAGTTATATCATCTTTTAAAGCTAGATTACTGTAGTCTTCATAATCATGTCCATCAGAATCTTTTCTTTTAGAATAGAGATGGTAGATATATGCATATGATATAACCACCAAGACAACTAATGCTCCAACATAACCATAAGCTTGTAATTCAGCAATACTCACTATAAATCCATACTATTTAAGACTGTTCATATATGCAATTAAAGCAACGATTTCAGGAATCTGACCTGCTTTAACTAAATCTTTAACATCTTGATCTTTCATATCAGCTGCTATAAGTCTTGCTTCTGCTAAAGCAGAATCTTGCGCACCAGTAAGTGTATCAGCTAATTTTATAGTCTTTGTTGAACCATCTTTCATAGGAAGAGGTTTATTATAAGGAACATTAAAATAACCTTGTACAGTCAACTGTTCTGCATATGCAGTCTCTACATCAGCTATATTTGTATATAACCAAGTGTACTTAGGCATAATAGAACCAGGAACAACAGACGCAGGATCTTTCATGTGATAATCATGCCAATCAGTACTTCTATAATTTCCAACACGCATCAAGTCTGGACCAGTTCTTTTTGAACCCCAAAGGAATGGTCTATCATAAGCATATTCACCACTTACAGAATAATGACCATAACGATCAGTTTCTGACTTAAATGGACGAATAAGTTGTGAATGACAAGCATTACAACTATTTTTAATATAAATATGACGACCAGTCAACTCTAAAGTTGAATAAGGTGTTGTCCCTATAACAGGACGAGATTGTTGTGCAAAACTAGGCACAATCTCGACTAAACCAGCAAATGCAACTACTAAAAACACTAAAACAGAAAAGAAGAACGGATGTTTTTCTAACCAATGAAACATATTTTACTCCTCTTCTTAAGCGCCCATAGGCGATGCACTAACTAACTCATCTTCTTCAACAGGACGAGCAGACATAGTTTTAAACATGTTGTAAGCAAACATAATAAAACCGATTAGGTACAAAGTACCACCAACAGCACGAATAGTATAATAAGGGTGCAATACAGTTACTGTATCAATGAAAGAGTAAGCTAAGTTACCAAATTCATCGTGAGCACGCCACATCATACCTTGAGTAATACCAGCAATCCACATAGAAGTAAAGTATAAAACGATACCTAATGTTTGAATCCAAAACTGTGTAGTCATAAGACTTTTTGAGTAAATCTCTCTTTTAAATACACGAGGAGCCATATGATAAAGAGCTGCAATAACCATAAACGCAACCCAACCAAGAGCACCATCATGTACATGACCAACAATCCAGTCAGTAAAGTGTGCAATAGCATTAACAGATTTGATAGCTTGAATAGGACCTTCTAATGTTGAGAACATATAAAAAGTTGAACCAAGAATCATAAATTTAATAAGTGGAGATGAAGCAACTTGTTGCCACTCACCCTTCATAGTTAGAAGCATATTAATAGCTGAACCCCATGATGGTAAAATAAGAACTATTGAAAATACAGACCCCATAGTTTGTATCCAATCAGGAACGGTGGAATAAAGAACATGATGTCCCCCAGCCCAAAGATATACAAACATTAAACCCCAAAATGACAATAAAGACAATTTATACGAATAAATCGCTTGACCTGATTCTTTTGGTAAGAAGTAATAAATAAGTGCAATAATAGGAGTTGTAAGCACAAATGCAACTGCATTATGACCAAACCACCACTGAACCATTGCATCATTAGAACCAGCATACATAGAAACTGAGTGATACCATTTTCCTAAACCGCCAGAATAGAACATAGTAGGAATTTCCATATTGTTAAACAGGTGAAGCATAGCAACTGCTAAGAAAGTTGCGATAAAGTACCAGATAGAAATATAAATAGTCTTTTCGCGTCTAATACCGACAAGACCA
>JASFZD010000149.1:0-38166 GCA_045046645.1 Sulfurimonas sp.
AAAAAAGTCCTATTCCTATCGTTTTTAAAGGAAATGCTAAAGAAGTTTTAGCATTTATAAAAATGGCTAAAACTAGATAACAATAGGCATAACAACTGTTATAAAATTATCATCACTTAGTATAAAAGGTAGATTTCCTTCATTTAGTCCTATGCTAAATTCAGAATTATTGATAGAATTTAAAAAATCTAGTAAATATCTTGAATTTATTGCGATAGAAAAAGCTTCGCTAAAACCTGTACTAAATCCTATCTCAGTTTTTGCTTCAATATTATCATCACTTAAAGATTCAAAAGTTATAACATCGTTTAAAAAAGTAATTTTTAAATCTGTTGAAATAGTTGTAATCTGTTTTATAGCATCAATCATTGTAGCTTTTGGAAGTAAAAGTCTATTTTTTATCTCTTTAGGAATAATTCTTGAATACTCAGGGAATTTACCATTTATAAGTTTTGTAAAAAAAGTATACTGCTCAGAATGAATAATAAGATTAGTTTCATCATAATAAATTTCTATGTTATTAAAAAATAGTTTTTGAATTTCAATAATTGCTTTTTTAGGAATGATAATAGATAATTCATTATCACTTTGATTATTAATATTAACAACTGCTAATCTTCTTGTATCAGTTGACGCAAAGTTGATAGTATCTTTTTTTATGTCTATTAGAGCACCATTAAGTTCAAATTTTGGATTATTTGTATCTATGGCAGGTGTTATCTTTTTTAAAGACTCTATGAGAGTATGAGACTCTATAGAGATACGAGCTTTTCCTTCATAAGATGGAAACTCAGGAAATTCATTGTAAGAAAATGTTGGTAGTTTAAAGTTTGAATGAGCTTGACTTATATGAAGAGTATCGTTTTTAACTTGTAAGTGAATTTCTCCATCTTTTAATATTCTAACAATATCTAAGAATTTTTTACCATTAGCAGTAATATTTCCATCTTGAGTAATATTTACTTCATTAGTGGTTACAGTAAAACCTATCTCATAATCAGTTGCTTTTATTGTTAAACTTGAATTAGAAGCATTTAAATATACATGTGATGTTATTTGAGAAGTATCTTTTTTTTCTAAAAAAGGACTAGCATGTACAAGTATGTTTTCAAGAATAGATTTTGATATAGTTATAATCATTTAATGTTCCTATATTATTATAATTTTAGTAGTTAGTAGTAGGGGGAGTGAATATGTGAAAAACATATCTAAACACCTAAAACAAGAGCTTTAAAGATGTGATGAAGTGATTAAATTTCATTCACACCTATTCACTTTTATAATTATATCTTTTTTTTCACTTATTTTATTAGTAAAATTAAGATGCCGCGGTTATTTTGTTTGTTAACTCTTCTATTTTGAGTTTAAAATCTTCATCATCTTTTATAAGATTGTTGATTTTTTTAATAGTGTGACTAATTGCTGTATGATCTTTCATACCAAAATATTGTGCTAGTTGAGGCATTGTATTTTGTGTGAGTTCACGGCAGATATAGATGCTTATGCGTCTTGCATAAACGATGTTTTTACTTCTGCCTTTGCTTTTTATCTCACTAGGTTTTATATTTAAATCTTTGGCTACAGTTTGAGTGATACTATCCATATCAATATTTGCACGATTTTCACGCATCTGGTCTTTGAGTACATTTTTAGTAAATTCTAAATCGATATCAATATGCATGAGTTGTGAATAAGCATGAAGTTTAGAAAGTATCCCTTCAATTTCACGAACATTACTATCAATAACTGTTGCAATGTAGTTAACAATATCTTTAGAGAGTTTTACTTTGTTAATTTCACATTTTTTTTCAATGATTGCTATTTTTGTTTCAAGTTCAGGAGGTTGGATGTCAGCAACAAGACCCCATTCAAAGCGGCTTTGAAGACGAGCTTCAAGTCCTGCTATTTTTTTAGGATGTTTATCTGCTGTAAATATAATCTGTTTCCCATCACCTTTGAGTGCTTCAAAAGTGTGAAAGAATTCTTCTTGAACACCTTCTTTGTTAGATAAAAATTGGATATCATCTATGAGAAGAACATCACATTTACGATATTTTTCACGAAATCTCTCCATAGTGTTATTACGAATACTACGAGTAAAGTCATTTAAAAACTGTTCTACTGTTGTGTAAATAACAACTTTACCCTCATTTTGAAAAACATTACCAGCAGCTTGCATAAGGTGTGTTTTACCAAGACCAACACCACCATAGATAAAAAGTGGATTATAAACCCTTCCTGCGTTTTCACTTACACTCTTTACCGCTGCATAAGCAAATTGGTTTGAACCACCTACCATAAAGTTAGAAAAAGAGTGAGAAGGATTCAAAAGCGAACTTCCTGATTTTACTTCTACAACTTTTTGTGCTTTTCTTGTGTTAACTCTATTTTTAAGAGTAATTTGTACGTTTACCTTTGTACCACTCTTTATTTCAAACAGATGAGCAATCTTTTCGCTGTACTTATTTTTAATCCAGTTGATTACAATGGCATTATGAGCATAAAATATTGCTAAATCATTTGTTGACTTCTTCGCATCATAAGTAAGATGCCTAATATATCTTTTATACTCTATTTCTGTAATCTCTTCTTTTAGTGTTTCTAATATCTCTTGACCTATATTCACATAAAACCTTATTTTCTAGTTAATATGTGAATAATACTCTGATTTCCCATAAACTATGGTTAATATAATGTGAATAACTAGAAAGTTACTTATGTGATTACTTGTGCTAAAGTAAAATATATAACAACTTAGTGAAATTTATGAAATTATAAATCGTTAGTATGTTGATGATTTTATTTTACTGTGATATACTTTTGTTAAAATATGCACGATAAAGAAGTATTATGGAAGAACAAGAGGATATTATTAAGCTTTTGGCGAAAAATATCAAAGAGATACGTAAACAGAGATTTAAAACACAAGAGTTATTTGCTAAACATATTGGAATGACTTATAGTAAGTATGCACGATTTGAAAAAAGTGGACAGATTTCATTTGATGGATTTGTTGAGATTGTAAAAGGTCTTAATAAACTTGATGAATTTGTAGAGCTATTTAAAAGTTCTTCTTTGTTTGCGCAAGAGCTGAGTGCAGAAATTATAGAAGAAAAAACTAAAGTGATTACAACTCATGTGCCTACTAAAGAAGTTACTATAAAAGAGGATGTAGATGAGTATAATGCAGATATAAAAAGAGTTGTAATCATCTTTGATCAAGAGAGACGGAAGTTACAGAGTAACTTTGTGAGAAAAGAGTATAAAAATGTAGATGGACAATATCTTCTGCGGATGCACATGAAAGAGACACAAAGAACGCCAAAAATGTTTTTTGATGCTATTCGATGGCTTTTTTCAAATAATCCAAAGGCATCGTTTCATAGACAGTACATCATGAACATAGGGAAACTTATAGAGCATTTTAACACTTTAGAGCATCAAGCAATGTACTCACAAGAAGCAGTTGCGTTTAACGATGAAACAAGAGCATGGTATAATGTATATAAGAAACAGGGTCTTCTTGAAGAAGAAATTATGCAAATTTTAAAAGATTGTGGGTATATAAAATGATTAATCAAAATTCAAAAAATTCAATAGAGACAAATATAGTAATATCAGAGTATGGATTAACCATAAATGAAAATACAATGGAGATAGTTTTAGAAGCTATTCATAAATTTGGTAATGCTCGTAATGTTTTACTTGAGGGATTGAAGCCAGAATATCAGTACTTAAAAAAACTCTCAAAGCTTTTGGCAATGCTTGATGAAAAACCAACTTATGATAGAGATGCTGAAAAAATAGCGAATTTAATGCATGATATATATAAAATAGTTACTCGTGATAGTGAAAAAAAAGGTAAAAACTTTTTTGATTTGCTTAAAAGAATAAATGTGAGAGAAACTTTTAAACCAAATGCAATGGAACTGTGGGTTATGGAGTATTTGGGTGGAAGAAATTTTATTGCAGAGATAAATCTTCAAGAACCAAACCAGCTTCACAGAAAGATACAAAATGCAATCAAAAAGTATGAACAAACACCAGAACTTTCAACGAGTTTAATGATAGAGAACTCACTACTAAATCAAAAACAAATACGATGATAATTTTAGGTATAGATCCAGGAACTAGAAATATGGGTTATGGAATTATCCGTCTTGAAAAAGGCAAAATTTCTTTAGTCGAAGCAGGTCTTATCAAAATGAAGGCAGAAGATTTACAGTTTCAAATTCCTCAGATGGTTGAAGGGATAAGTGGTCTGTTTAAAAAGTATACGATTGATGAAGTAGCGATGGAAGATATTTTTTATGCACATAATCCTGCAACAACCATTAAGCTTGCACAATTTCGTGGAGCGATAATGTTGTTATTGCTTCAAGAGTTTGGACAGTTCCACGAGTACACGGCACTTCAAGTAAAAAAAGCACTCACAGGAAAGGCAAAAGCTGCAAAAGAGCAAGTTGCATTTATGGTAAAGCGTCTTTTAAACATCAAAAAAGAGATAAAACCTCTTGATATATCAGATGCTCTAGCAGTAGCTATAACACACTCACAGAGAGTTAGGTTAAGAAAATAACTGCTTAATCATCTAGGGCTTCAAAACTCTCTTTTGGCTCTCCACAATCAGGACAAGTCCAATCATCAGGCAAATCTTCAAATGAAGTCCCAGGTGCTATATCGTTCTCTTCGTCACCAAGTTTCGGATCATATATATAATCACATGCAGTACATTGATATCGTTTCATAATATATCCTTTGTGGTCATTTAGCTAAAATAGGATATCATAATAGAAATAAAATAAGGAAATAAATTGTCAAAATTTAAAAATGTAACAGCTGTAAAAGAGGCCAATATCTACTATGATGGTAATGTCACAAGTAGAACTTTAGAGTTTAACGATGGAAGTATAAAATCTTTAGGAATAATGCTTCCCGGTGAATATACTTTTGCTACAGGTTCTGCAGAAATCATGGAGATGCTAAGTGGGGAGTTAGATATTAAACTTCCAAATGAGGAGTGGAAAACACTTAAAACTCCAGAGACTTTTAATGTTCCAGCTAACTCTTCATTTGATTTAAAAATTAAAACTGTTAGCGATTATTGCTGTTCTTATATTGACTAGGACTAAATACAATTTATAAAAACTGTGAAACAAGTTGTGTTAGGTTTGTCTCATCTACTGCACCTGCCATTCTATGAACCTCTTTACCGTCTTTAAATATCATCAAAGTAGGTATGCTTCTTATGCCAAATCTTGCACCTAAAGCTTGTTCACTTTCAGTATTTACTTTTGTGAAAAGTGTTTTTAGTGGAAACTTTGTTGCTGTTTTTTCAAAGACTGGTCCCATCATTTTACATGGTCCGCACCAAGGCGCCCAGAAGTCAATGATAACAGGAATATCACTATTGACTATAACTTCATCAAAATTACTGTTTGTTAGCTCTATTGGTTTTGTATCTAAAAGCGACTTTTTACATTTTCCACAGTTAGCTTTTTTGTAGCTATCTTTTTGTGGTACATTATTTACACTTAAGCAGTGTGGGCATACGACTCTCATATTTTTTCCTTAGAAAGAATTTTCTTTATACTTTAAACTTGAAGAGATGACATAAGAGATGGAATCTTTCATGTTAGTAATGTTGTGATAATTACCAATCCCAAAAGCATAACTTTTCTCTTCAGAGATAATATTGACACCATCACTCATGTCTAGAAAATGAAGTTTTGATGTATCTAAAAGTCTTGCATCGCTAACACCTTCAAACTCTAACTCTAAACTTATCCAGTCAAATTCTTTAGCTCTGTCTTGAACTGCAAAGATAAGTTTCATACTTGTTGGAGATATAACTTCTAGTGAGCGAAACTCACCATCTTTAAAGTTATCAAACCTCTGCATAAACAGAGGTAAATCTTTTGCCAATAATGGTCTCATAGTTTATATCCTATTGACAACCAACACATTCCATACTTCTGTCTTCTACATCATTATGAACTTCTGGAGATTGTGAACGAAGATAGTAAGTTGATTTTAATCCTAGTTTCCATGCAAGCATATAAATCTCATTTAGATATCTTCCGCTTGCTTTATCTAGTGTGATAAAAATATTTAACGACTGTCCCTGGTCAATCCATTTTTGACGGATTGCAGCAGCTTTGATAAGCAGAGTTTGGTTTAAGTCATAGGCTGGAGTATAGTAACTCCAAGTCTCAGGAGAGAGATTTGGAACAACAACAGGGATAAGACCTGATAGATTTTCTTCTGACCACTTGCGTTTAAATACAGGCTCGATAGCTTGTGTTGTTCCTGTAAGAATAGAGATAGAACTTGTTGGTGCAACAGCCATTAAGTAACCATTTCTCATCCCTTGTTTTTTTACTTTGTTTCTTAAATCATCCCACTCATAAGTAGAAGCAAAAAGTCCACCACGATCTACAAGGTTTATAACTTCAGCGTTTGCATGGTCTTGAGGCATAATTCCTCTGCTCCATTTGCTGCCTTGGAACTCTGGATAAGCACCTTTTTCTTTTGCTAAATCAGATGAAGCAGATACGGTGTTGTAGCATACTGACTCCATTATCTCATCTATTTTGTCAAAGTGTTCTTGTGTTCCCCACATGATAGCTTGCTCTGCTAACATCTGTGCTTCACCCATAACACCAAGACCAATAGAACGAGATTTCATGTTAGTGCGTTTTACTTTTTCAACTGGGTAGAAGTTTAAGTCTATAACATTATCCAAACATCTAACAGCAGTAGGAACAATTCTTTCTATCTCTTCTTTTGAGTTAATACGAGAGAGATTGATAGATGCGAGGTTACAAACAGCAGTAGCGCCATCGACTTTTTCTTTCTCAACTACATATATTGGAAGTCCACCAAGTGAATCAAGTGCAGTTACTTTTTTAGCAGGTTTTTCTATGCCACTATCAACTCTAACTATTTCATCTTCTTCATAACTAACACTATCGCCATTTTCAAAAATGAATTTTATCTTGTAGTGATTTGGTTCTGTATTTTGAAAAATTTCTGTACAAAGGTTTGAGCTTCTAATAATCCCATAATGGTCATTTGGGTTAGCACGGTTAGCATTATCTTTAAAACATAAAAATGGTGAACCTGTTTCAAAGTAAGATGTTAGTATCTTTTTCCAAAGGTCTTTTGCTTTTACTTTCTCCTTAATGAGGCTTTCATCTTTTTCAAGTTCTTCGTAGCGTCTAGTAAACTCTTCACCATATATGTTAGTAAGTTCTCTTGTGTCGTAAGGATCAAAAAGTGTCCAGATAGCATCTTCTTGTACACGCTGCATAAATATATCATTTAACCACATTGCTGGAAAAAGGTCATGCGCACGACGACGCTCTTCACCAGAGTTTTTCTTTAAATCTAAAAAGTCATTGATATCAATATGCCATGGTTCCATGTAAACAGCAATAGCACCTTTTCTAGTACCGAGCTGATCAACAGCGATAGCAATATCATTTGTAATCTTTAAAAATGGTACACTTCCTCCTGCTGCATTTTTATGTCCATCGATAGATGAACCCATGGAGCGAATACCAGTCCAGTCCCAACCAATGCCCCCACCAAATTTAGAAAGCATTGCCATCTCTTGATAAGAATCAAAAATACCTTCGATATTATCAGGAGTAGAACCGATATAACATGAGCTGAGTTGATGTCTAGTTGTTCTTGCGTTTGAGAGAGTAGGTGTCGCTAACATTACTTCAAACTTACTAATCATGTTATAAAATTTTATTGCCCACTCTTGTCGGTTTTCTTCTCTTTGAGCTAAGAACATCGCAATTGCCATAAACATATGTTGGGGAAGTTCTATGGGTGTGTTGTTAGAATCTTTGATAAGATATCTATCGTAAAGTGTTTTTATCCCAAGATAGTTAAACTGTAAATCTCTCTCAGGTTCTATATGTTTTTCTAACTCTTCTAGGTCATACATCTCTTTTAAACCTAGTAAAATGCGTCCCTCTTTTTCACCTTTATCAAAGTATTTTTCTAGTTTACAGTAGCCAGTAAAACCATTGACTTGATGGTAGAGGTTAAAAAGAAAAAGACGAGATGCAACAAAAGTCCAGTTAGGAGCATCTATGTCAATCTTATCAACCGCAGTTTTAATGAGCGTTTCTTGAATCTCATTAGAAGTGATACCATCACGAAAGTGAATTTGTGCATCAACCTCTAATTCACTTTGAGAAACATTAGTCAAACCTTTTACGGCTGCAGAAGTATACTTCTGTATTTTTGTTATATCGAGTGTTTCTGTTCTACCATTTCTTTTTATAACTGTTATCATTTATGCTCCTATACTTTTGTTATTTATTGAATACTCTATCAAATATATTATCTACATTTTTTGTGTAATAGTCATAGTTAAAACACTCACGGATTTGTTTTTCACTTAGTTTGCTTCTTAGCTCTTCATCTGCTAAGAGATGATTAAGATATAAAGACTCTCCATTTTCATCTGTTGTGGGACGACCTTGTTGTATCTCTTCCCAAACTTTCATGGCATTTCTTTGCACGATTCTATAAGCATCTTCACGACTCACACCTTGAAGAGGTAGTTCTAAAAGTACGCGTTGAGAGAAAACAAGTCCTCCTGTAAGGTTTAGGTTCTTCATCATGTTCTCAGGGTAAACTGTTAGGTTAGCTATGACATTGTTCATACGGTGAAGCATAAAGTCAGTTGTTATAAAACTATCTGGTAACCAAAATCTTTCAGTTGAACTATGTGAGATATCTCTCTCGTGCCATAGTGCTACATTTTCCATAGCAGGGATAGCATATGAGCGAATCATACGAGCAAGTCCCGTTATATTTTCTGTTAGGATAGGGTTGCGTTTATGAGGCATTGCAGATGAACCTTTTTGCCCTTTCGCGAAATACTCTTCACACTCATACACTTCTGTTCTTTGCCAATGACGAACTTGAACTGCAAACTTTTCAATGCTTGAAGCCATAAGTGCCATTGTAGTTGCAAGACGAGCATATCTATCTCTTTGGATAACTTGGTTGGAAGCTGGTGCTGATTTTAGTCCTAACTCTTTACATGTATACTCTTCAAGTTCTAGTGGTGCATGAGCAAAGTTACCCATTGCTCCACTTACCTGACCAACTGCTATGACTTCCATAGTCTGCTCAAGATTTTCTAAGTGTCTAGCCATCTCATCATACCAAACAGCAAGAACAAGACCAAATGTAATTGGTTCACCATGTATACCATGACTACGACCAACCATAAGAGTCATCTTGTGTTCCATCGCGCGTTTCTTGATAGACTCCATAATCATCTTCACATCTTCGATGATAAGTTCTAATGAATCTTTCATCTGCACTGCAACTGCTGTATCAATTGTATCTGATGAAGTCATTCCATAGTGAAACCATCTGCTCTCACTTCCGAGTGTTTCAGATACAGATGTGGTGAAGGCTATAAGGTCATGGCGAGTAACAGCTTCTATCTCATCTATACGCTTTATATCAAAACTTGCGTTTGCTACAATCTTGTCCGCATCATCTTGGGGAATCTTTCCTAGTTTAGCCCAAGCTTTAACAACAGCTTTTTCTACATCTAACCATGCTTGATACTTTGCTTGGTATGTCCACTTTGAACTCATCTCTTCTCTTGAATATCTATCGATCATATATATTACCCTTATGATTATTATCTTATGTATTTATGTTAAAATTAGCATAATTAAAGTGCTTTATTTTACATAATTTTTAGTAAATAAATCATTAAAAAGGAGATAAATTTTGCCATTTGTTTTAAAGAAAATGTTTGCCTCAAAAAAACAAAAAGCTGTTCTATATTTAATAAATGAGTTGGGTTATACGCAGAGAGAATCTCAACGATTTATATCTAAGGGTCGCTTACTTATAAACGGTGAAAAGATGATGAAAACTGCTGGAGAGATTGAGGGAGAATTTGAGTTTATCTATTTTGAACCTATTACAAAAGGTTTAGTTCCCAATCATATCGATAAAGAGTTTGTAGTCTTTGATAAGCCAAGTGGAGTTCTGATTCATCCGCAAACAAAAAAGACTCCTTACTCTCTTATAGATGAATTGAAGTTTCAATTTGGTCGTGATGCAAATATAGCACACAGGATAGATCAAGAAACAAGTGGATTGGTACTTTGTTCAAAAAACAAAAAAAGCGAACGAGAACTTAAAATGATGTTTCAAGAAAGAGAGATGAAGAAAAAATATCTTGCTATGGTTCATGGTGAATTTAAAGAAGCATTAAAAGTTGATGCACCGCTTCTTCGCTCTCAAGCAAAAAGTGCTTTTGTTAGAATGGTTGTAAAAGTTGATGAAGCAGGAAAAGAGTCCCAAACAGATTTTAAACCTTTAAAATATTTTCCTGAGTTAAATATGACTTTGATTGAATGTTCTCCCTACACTGGAAGACAACATCAAATCAGAGTTCATTTGTTTCACGTGAAACATTCAATTGTTGGTGACCCAATTTATGGACAACCTGAAGATAAAATAATAAAATTTTTAGATAGAGAATTAACACCACAAGATAGAATTAATAATGGAGGGGCAACAAGACTTCTTCTGCATGCTAGCGAATTAGAGTTTGAACTCTATGGTAAAGTATATAATATTAAAAGTGATATAGACTTTGAAGAAGTTTGTATGAACTCTTTAGAGTTAGATAGTAATTAGTTTATTTGTAAGAGAATGTGAATAACTTATCTTATTGTGAATAGCTTTTATTAATAGATATTATCATCACAAGTTATATACTCCATTAAATCCCTAAATATAGGGGTTTAAGGAGCATTTTAGGTTTATTTTAAGCTATAATTTATATAAAATATATCTTAATTAAGAAGTAAATTTTAGAGTTTCTTACGATGATTTTTCTATTATATTCACAAGTTAGAACAATGTGTGAATACTACACACATTGATACAAATTTGTAAATTTTTTATTATAATTTTTTTATTTTAAATAAAAGAGTAAAATTTTTTGGATTTTTTTGTGAAATTTTTTTGTTAGTTTTTTATAAGATTAGTAGGGTATTATTACATTTATAAACGACCTCCCTGGTGTGTTGGTCGTTTTGTAAACTTGAAGTTTTAAACTCCGTTATATCTTTTAATTATTTTTTTAACACGATCTCGTAAGTTTCTAAGAGCATCACTACTTGTTTTGCCATCAGCCGTTAAGTTTGCAAAATCATCTCCAAGCTGAGCTTTTGCCATCCATCCTATTTTATTGTGATATTTAATTCCTACAAATCTAACGTCACCAAAGTGAGCCTTACAAAGTTTATATATCTCTCTTATTCTATCAGAATCTAGTTTTTCAGCCATTGCTTATCCTTTTGTTAAATTTATTAAGACATTTTAGCATACTTAGTATGTCAAAATGATTACACTTATATTTTTCCATTTCTAAGTGCGTAGAAGAACCCACCCATTGCTACTACAAATGACACAGTAATAAAAATAACCTCACCAATATCTACATAACTCATTTTATATTTTCTCCTCATTTATTATTTTTTCTTTTAGTTGACCACAAGCTGCACTTATATCTATGCCCTTAGAGTCTCTTATGGTACATAATAAACCATGTTTAATGAGATACTCTTGAAAAGCTACCATATCCTCGCGGCTCGGCCTATCGTAGTTAGTTCCAGGATAAGGGTTAAAATAGATGAGATTAACTTTTGCTTTGATATCCGCTAGTAGTTTAACAAGCTTTTTTGCAGATCCTAAATCATCATTTTTACCTTTAATTACTAGGTACTCAAACATAACACGCTTTCTAGTGTCTATAGGAAAGCGTTTAACGGCTTCTATGATTGAATTTATGTTGTGTGCTTTGTTCATAGGTATCAGCTCACTTCTAAGTTCATCATCAACTGCATGAAGAGATATAGCAATATGAACACCTAAGTCCATCTCGCCAAGCTTATCTATTTTAGTACTCAGTCCACTTGTAGAAACAGTTTGTCGTTTTCCACCTATGCAAAGACCTTCATCTTCTTTAAAAATTTCTATAGCTTTTGTTAGGTTAGTTAAGTTATCAAGCGGTTCACCCATACCCATATAGACTATGTTTATCTTACGATTATGTTTGTGGTTGTTATCTTTTTTAAGTGTTACAACTTGAGCAACAATTTCACCAGCACTTAAATCTCTTGTAAAACCACCTTTTGCAGTGAGACAAAATGTGCACCCTACTTTACAACCAACTTGTGTTGAAACGCAGATGGTATATCTAGCCTCTTGCACAACTTCACCATTACAATCAAGTTGAGTATCTTTCATTTTAAGCCAAACAGCTTCCATAGTTTTACCATCTTGAAGTTCAAGAAGATACTTGATAGTACCATCAATTGACTCTTCTTTGTTAGCAATTGTTAGTGGATTAACAAGATATTTTTCTGCTAGTTCTTCTTTTAAATTTTTAGGAATATTTTTCATATCATCATAAGTTTGCGCATAGTTATGATAAAGCCAACCATAGATTTGTTTCACTCTAAAAGATGGTTTTATGAGTTGCATAAGCTCTTTTTGGGTGTAGTCCATTAAAGATGGTTTTAGTTTATTCATTTTCTTGTAAGTTCCTTGATGCGTTTCTTTACATGAGTTGTAAGTAGTTCTTTGGCTTTTTCATGATTCTTTACAAACTCTTCATGAGCATTTTTGTTAGTAAAATTTGTTATACAAAAAACACCACCGGCAGGAATATCAAATTCTTGAGCCACTTTTAAGACAGCAAAAAATTCCATATTTTCGATTTCTACTCCAAATTTTAAAAAGTTTTTTGCTAACGAGAAGTTAGTGGAGATGTAGTTTGATGAGTTTACAACGATATCTTTTTTATCAGTTTCGTTAGTTGTGACAACATTATCTAGTGGAGTGTAAGCATCATTATTTAAAAATGCCAGTTCAATGTTTGCAGCAGTTTTACTTTCAACTATATCAAAAATATCTGCTTTTCCATAACTACCTGCAGTGCCCACAAAAAGTAAAAATTCAGGCTTGTCAAACATACAAAGTCTAGTTAGATTCATAGTAGTTTCTATAAGCCCTACCCCTGTTGGTTGTGCAAAATCAAATATTTCATTATTCCCAGCGCAGATTATCATAGTATTCTCATAATCGTACTGGAATATTTTGAGAATGTAGATAATGTTTTAAATCCATAATATCTATCTCTTTATAATGAAAGATACTAGCAGCAAGTGCCGCGTCAGCACCATGCTCAAACGCGTCTTTGATATGTTCCATTGTCCCAGCACCACCACTTGCAATAACTGGAACATTAACGGCTTTACTTATCTGTTCTGTAATGTTTAACTCAAAACCAGCTTTTGTTCCATCGGCATCCATAGAAGTTAAAAGTATCTCTCCGCTTCCACGATTTACAACTTCTTTGGCCCATTCTACTGCATCCAAGCCTGTATCAACACGACCACCATTTAAATATACATGATATTTATCACCATTTCGTTTAACATCGATAGCGGTTACTATACATTGAGAGCCAAATCTTTTAGCACCTTCATCGATAAGTTCAGGTCTTTTAATTGCTGCTGAATTTACACTTACTTTGTCACAACCAACATTCAGAAGTTTGTATATATCATCAAGCTTTCGTATTCCACCACCAACAGTTAAGGGTATAAATATTTCACGAGCAACTTGAGCTACAATATCTACAATAGTGTCACGGTTATCAGAAGAGGCAGTGATATCTAAGAAAGTTAGTTCATCTGCACCCTCTGCGTTATATCTGCGTGCAACTTCTACAGGGTCTCCTGCATCTTTTAAGCCAATGAAATTAACACCTTTGACGACGCGTCCATCTTTTACATCAAGACAAGGAATGATTCTTTTTGCGAAATAATTCATAATTTGTAAAGCCCTCTTTAATATATCGAATTATATCCTTTTAGACTTAATAGATATCCAATGAAAGCTTGATAGTTTCACGTGAAACATAGCTTTGATTTGTGATTTGTTACTTTAGTGTTAAAAAATATGCCAAACGTAAAGTAACATGATGATTTATATTCCTTTAATATATAAGACACTATAATAATGAGATACACGAATGGAGTATATTAGATGGAAAAAGAAGAAGTTGTTAATCATTTAAGAGCTGCAAAAGCGGCACATATTAAATGGGTACAAAAAGCAAAATTATTAATAAATGGCTTAAAGATAGAAGAAAGTGCTATCCCAATAGACTCTACAGAATGTAAATTTGGGAAATGGTTTTATAGTGATGGACAGTTACTAAACTCATTAGCAAATAATCCAGCAGAGGCTATGTCTAGTATCGAAACTCTTCACTTTAAACTTCATGATGAGTATCTGCAAATTTTTAATATTTATTTCAACAGAGAGAAAGGTGGTTTTTTTAGTAAGCTATTTGGATTAAAAAGAAAAATTGTTACTGATTTGGAAGCAAAAGTCGCTAAAGATCATTACAATATCATGGAGAATATATCTAGAGAATTACTTGATGAGATAAATAGGCTTGAGCGCAGACTAATAGCAGTTTCAGAAGATAAAATCAGAACCTTAATGTAAAACATGATATAAAGTGATAAATACTCACTTTTTGAGTATTTGTTATCTATATGTAAGTAAAATTAGTATACACTCAACCTTATGAAAAGAGAAAGCGTTAGAGCAAAGAAGAAGTTTGGACAAAACTTTTTAAAAGATGAGAGCGTTTTAAGAAAGATCGTCGAAGCGATGCCCAAAAATGACAATAAATTAGTCGAAATTGGACCTGGCTTAGGTGATTTAACTAAATTTTTAGTTGATGTCAAAAGTGTAGAAGCTTTTGAGGTAGATACCGATTTATGTAAACTATTACAAAGTGAATTTAAAGAAGAGATCGATACCAAGCGACTCCACCTTAATTGTGGGGATGTTCTACAAGCTTGGAAGGGTTCTTTAGTTGATGAGCCGTATGATTTAGTGGCAAACCTGCCCTATTACATTGCGACAAATATCATCCTAAAAGCACTCGCAGATTCAATGTGTAAAAATATACTTGTAATGGTTCAGCTTGAAGTTGCAGAAAAATTTTGTGCAGTTGCAGGTCAAAAAGTATTTGGTTCTTTGAGTGTTATTACTCAAAGTATAGGTTCTTCACATATCGTTGTGAAAGTTCCTCCAACTGCGTTTGACCCTCAGCCAAAGATAGACTCTGCTGTTTTTCTTATACAAAAAAACAATGATAGAAACGATAAAGATTTTGAGGATATGCTCAGAGTTGCATTTAAGCAACCTCGAAAAACTCTTATGAAAAATCTATCTGTTAAGTATGAAAAAACTTTACTGCTGAAAGCTTTTAGCGAGCTTAAACTTACATTAACGATTCGTCCTCATCAAGTTTTTACACATGACTATCACCAACTCTATAAAATAACAAGGAGTTTGGATGGCAGAAGAAAATCAGGGGACAACTCAAGTAGTTAAACCTCAAACAGACACTAAACCAAATAATCAAAACAGAAGACCAAATAACAATAGTAATGGAAATCGTAAACCGAATCCCAACAGAAATCCTAACAAAAACCCTAATGCAAAGCAGGGCGAAACAAAACCAGCTGGCAATAAGCCAAATAAAAACAAAAATCGTAACAATAGATATAAACGCCAACCTACACCAGTAGATGCAAATCTAAAAGAATTTGTTAAAAAAAATCAAGAAGCACATAAGCAGAGATTAAACCCTCACTTCAAGCTTGATTTAGATTCAAAAGCAAAAATCAAAGTAACACCATTAGGTGGACTTGGTGAAATCGGTGGAAATATCACTGTATTTGAAACTGAAGATGAGGCTATTCTTATTGATGTTGGTATGAGTTTCCCAGATGAAACCATGCATGGTGTTGATATTCTTATCCCAGATTTTTCATATATCCGTGAGATTAGAAAAAAGATAGTTGCTGTTATTATTACACATGCCCATGAAGATCATATTGGTGCAATGCCATACCTTTATAAAGAGATGCAGTTTCCTATCTATGGAACACCACTTCCTTTGGCTCTTATTGGCAGTAAGTTTGATGAACATCACTTAAAAGAGTATAGAAAACTTTTTAATCCTATTGTAAAAAGAGAAGTATATAAGATTGGTAATGACTTTGATATCGAGTGGATGCATATGACACACTCTATTATTGACTCATCTTCTTTAGCTATTACAACTGCTGCTGGAACTGTTATTCATACGGGTGACTTTAAGATAGACTATACTCCAGTTGATGGTTATACAGCAGATTTACATAGACTTGCTTACTATGGAGACAAGGGTGTTTTATGTCTTCTAAGTGACTCAACAAACTCACACAACCCTACTCCAACAGGTTCAGAGTTAAGTGTTGGTCCTGCTCTTGATCGTATCTTTTCTAAGGCAGAGGGAAGAGTTCTTCTTTCTACATTTAGTTCTAACATTCACCGTGTACAACAAGCTATCGAGTATGGTATAAAGTATGGGAGAAAAGTTTGTGTTATAGGTCGTTCTATGGAGAGAAATATTGAGATGGCTCTTCAGTATGATTATGTACGATTTCCAAAAGGTATTTTTATAGATGCTGATGAAGTTGCAAGTCTTGAGGATTCAAAAGTACTTATAGTTACAACTGGTTCTCAAGGTGAGGCAAATTCAGCACTGTTTAGAATGTCGATTGGTGAACATAGACATATTAAAATCAAGCCAACTGACTTAATAGTACTTTCTTCTCGTGCCATTCCTGGAAATGAGGGAAGTATCTCTGGAATGTTAAATCATCTTCAGCGTGCAGGTGCACAAGTGGCGACAAGTAGAGATATTCATGTTTCTGGACATGCCTCTATGGAAGAGCAAAAATTAATGCTTCGTTTGGTTAATCCTAAATTTTTCTTACCAATTCATGGGGAATATAATCATGTTATGAAGCATAGAGAAACAGGAATATTATGTGGCGTTCCTGAGAGAAATATATTACTTATGACAGATGGTGAACAGATAGAAATATCTCCTAAATACATGAGAAAAGCGAAAACTGTAAAAACAGGGAAAACTTATATTGACAACCAAAACAATCATAAGATTGATGATGATATTATCTTAGATCGTCAAAAACTTGCTACAGATGGTGTTGTTATGATGGTTGTTGAAGTAAGTGAGCAAACCTCTAAACTTTTAACACATCCAAAAGTAACAACATTTGGAATCGTTCCAGATAAACTAGATAGAGCTTTTGCAAAAGAGATGCAAGATATATCAGAACAGTTTTTACTCAACATCAAGCCAGGTCTTTTAGAAAATGGTAGAGCATTAGAAAATGACTTAAGACAAGTTGTTAGAAAACATATTTACCGCAAAATGAAAAAATATCCACTTATAGTGCCTCACGTATTAGTACACTAATATGAATGAGTTTGAAAACGCAGTAAAGAGTATGATGCTTCATGTTGGGGAAGATCCTGAGCGTGAAGGACTGCTCCAAACACCAGCAAGAGTAAAAAAAGCGTATGAGTTTATCTATGGTGGGTACAAAGAAGACCCTAAAGAGATACTCTCTAAAGCACTTTTTACAAGTTCAAATGATGAGATGGTTTTAGTCAAGGATATAGAGTTTTACTCAACTTGTGAGCATCATCTTCTACCAATCATAGGGCGTGTGCATGTTGCGTATATACCAGATGGCAAGGTTGTCGGACTCTCTAAAATTCCTCGCGTTGTTAATGTTTTTGCACGGCGTATGCAGATTCAAGAACAGCTAACAGAACAGATTGCTGATGCTATTATGGATGCGATTGCACCAAAAGGTGTGGCAGTTGTTATTCAAGCGCGTCATATGTGCATGGAGATGAGAGGTGTTGAGAAAATAAACTCAACAACAACATCTTCTGCTCTTCGTGGTCTATTTAAAAAAGATGAAAAAACAAGAAGTGAATTTTTTTCTCTAGTTAATTCTACTAGTAGTACACGCTACTAAGAAATCATGCCTTTTTCTTCACTCAAAGATAAACTTGCATCTAAGAACTACACCGTTTCATTTGGTGAAGTCGTTAAGATAAACGCAACAATCATTACAGCTGTTGGTCTCAAAGTTAGTATTAGTGATATGGTGAAGATAGTCTCAAATGATACGGAGCAAGAAACAGTAGGCATGGTAACAGAGATAGATGGTAGTACCTTTTTTATCACACCTTTTAGTTTTGTAGAGGGTTTTTGTTCTGGTGATAAAGTTTTTTTAGACTCGACAGGATTAAATATCCCTATCGGTGAAGAACTACTAGGTCGCGTAGTTGATCCATTTATGAGACCTATAGATGAAAAAGGAAGTATACATAACACTAGACTAACTCCAATCATCAAACCACCTATCTCTGCTATGAAGCGTGGAATGATTGATGAAGTATTTAGTGTGGGTGTTAAGAGTATTGATGGGCTGCTTACTTGTGGTAAGGGACAGAAGCTTGGTATTTTTGCAGGAAGTGGAGTAGGTAAGTCTACTTTGATGGGAATGATTGTTCGTGGTTCAGAGGCACCTATTAAAGTTGTAGCCCTCATAGGTGAGCGTGGTCGAGAAGTACCTGAGTTTATACAAAAAAATCTCGGCGGAAACCTTGAAAATACAGTAATAATCGTAGCAACCTCAGATGATAGTCCTTTGATGCGAAAATATGGTGCTTTTGCAGCTATAAGTGTTGCTGAGCACTTTAAAGATAAAGGTCTTGATGTCTTGTTTATCATGGACTCTGTAACGCGTTTTGCAATGGCTCAGCGTGAAATAGGACTTGCCCTTGGTGAACCACCAACTTCAAAAGGTTATCCACCATCTTCTCTTACTCTTTTACCACAGCTTATGGAAAGAGCTGGAAAAGAGGAAGGTAAGGGGTCTATTACTGCCTTCTTTACAATTTTGGTAGAAGGTGATGATATGAGTGATCCTATTGCTGATCAATCTCGCTCTATTTTAGATGGACACATTGTTCTCTCTCGTGAGATGACAGATTTTGGCATCTATCCACCTATACATATTTTAAATTCAGCTTCGAGGGTTATGAATGATATCATTAGCGAAGAGCATTTTAAAGCTGTGTTGAAATTTAGAAAATACTATACACTTTTAAAAGAAAATGAGGTTCTAATTCGCATCGGTGCTTACACAAAAGGGACAGATAGTGAGCTTGATGCTGCTATATCAAAAAAAGAAGCGATGGAGAGATTTATCTCTCAGGGAGCAACTTTTAAGACGAATTTTAGTGATACAAGCAGTGAACTTATTAGTCTGATGCAAGATCAGTTATAAATTCTGACTCCATCCACTTGTTTCTATCTTTGTTTTGCTCTTGCTGAGTGATAGCAAGCTTTCTTTTAGACATGAGCTCATAGGTTCTCATTAAAGATTTTATCTCATTGTCTAAACCAAAGATATCGATGTAAGAATAGATGATATTTTGTGCCCCTCCAAATCCTTTTTTTGACAAATAAGCTTTTATTTTTGATTGAAAACTTACCCTGAGTAAGTCACCTATCTTTCCTTTACGAGTATCAATTAGAAGAAGAGAGTCCAGTGTCTCCTTAATTCCTTTTGGATTTGCTTTGAGGGCATAATCTTCACATATTCTTATAAGCTTTGCCCAGTGCTTATTGAGAATGACACCAAGTGGAGTTATGTTAAGTTGATGATGCGCATCAAGGAGTTCATAGCAATATTTAAAATCATTTTTCTTATAGGCATTTTGAAGCTTTTGCATATAATCAAGGTTTGTATAGAGTCTTTTAAGCTCATTATTTAAAGAAGTAGTGTTTTTAAATTTTAAGAGTAATTCTTTTGCTCTTGGAAGTTTTCCTTCATTGATGAGAGTATCTATTCTGCTTATATTTGTTTCTATTGTTTGATTTAGTGCTGCATATGTTGGTGTATTTACAAAGATTGGATGTTGAGTAATAAGCTCTTCTAGTGTTTGAAAGTTTTTATTTTTTATGGCGTTTAAAAAGTTGATAAAATCTTTGTCTTTGTTAAGTAAGAGTTTTATAAGAGGACGTTTAGCAACGACTGTAACATACGGATTTAGTAGGACTTTGGCATTGCTGTCTTTTCCCATAATTATATGACGCTGTGCATCAATAAAGCTACTCTTGAAATTCTCTTCCATCTTTAGGTAGAGTGGTGTCTGCTTGAGAGCTACATATTTTTCACCCATTGCATAAGCAACAGCATATTTTTTCTCGAGATAGATAACTTTAAATCTATTGTATTCATTAAACGCAGCAAATAGTTTAGAGATATCCTCTCTTTTGGAATGAACATTTTGTACCATACTAAGTGTTTTATGCGCTAGAGTTTTATTCTGATTCATCAGAGCAGCTAAAGCTTCTTTATAGAGACTATCGTATCGTTTTTCGAGGATTTTATACTCGTTTGTATTATAAAGCATTGGCTCATTTTCAACAAGCATATAAGCCTTTTCTATCTCATTATCTATCAAGAGCATTCTGAGTTGGTTTTTGCTTGGTAGATTGACTTGTAAAATTTTATGATTACTAAGGACTACGAGCAAAGACTCATCATTTGTAAGAAGCATTTTACTGATATTGCTTTTAAATTCAATATATTTGGAGTGAATAATTTTCGCTTTGTTAATATCTGCAATAGCGATATAGTTCTCATTCCCACTTATGGCAATAAACTGCGAATTTGGCATTTTTTGTATTTGTCTAATATTTTTAAAAGGGGCATCTATTTTTTTGTTCACTTCTCGCATATGTAAATCATGCACAAGTATGGTCCCATTGTTGTTCGCGCTGATAAGAGTATGCTCATCTATGAAACATAAAGCATTTATGCGTTCGCCTTGTTCTAAAAGAACCTTTTTAGTAGCTTGAGCATAAATATCCAGAACAAAGATTGCACCACCATATCCACTGCAAGCGAGATAGTTCCCATGCACTGCAAAAGCACTGACAAAGTTTTGTGTAGCTGTTTTTGGTAGATAAGGAAATGAACAAACCCTTGCAAGAAGGGCAGAGTTGTCATGTCGGTATTGAAGAACACGACCATTTTGAGTTCCAGCTATGATATACTCGGCACAGAATGTTAGCATTATAATAGACTCATTAGTTTTAATACTTTTTATAATTTTTTTTGTATTGAGGTGTAAAATATTGATAACGCTTTCATTTGCAAATGCTAAAAGAGTGGCATCAGGATTAAAACAGAGGGCAGTTGTATTAAATCTAAGCTCTTTGTTCATCACCTTTAGTAGAGTTTTATGCTCTTTATTGTCTAAAAGTCGCGCACCATGATACTCTGTGCAGTAAGCGATATTATCATTGTAAAGTAGTGATAAGTTTGTTATCTCAGAACGCTCATTGATAAGTTCATTTGTTGTAAGCATTCTATAATTTTACCTTAATATAACTTATGCAATAAAAGTTGTGGTGTCACTTTTTTATTAAATTCATTTTTAGCAACACTATAGCTACAGGTAATTTTTCTGTCACTTGGCATCTCAAAAACTCTTCTAAAGGCGATGATTTCAACTGTCTTTCTTTGATGAGGAAACTGTCTTATTTGGATTCTCGAATGTGATTTATCAGCACCCATAAGTTTTATACTAATTACTTCGGCATCTTTTATGAGAAAAGTTGGACGATGATTTGCTTCTCCGAAAGGCTCAAAACTATCAAGTAAATTAAGCAAATCTAAATCAATATCATCACAATTGAGTATGCCAGAGATTTGCTCTTTTGGGATAAAATCATCAGGATTTAATTTTAAAGCATTTTTGTTAATCTCATCTCTAAACGCAGCTATATTTTCCTCATCAAGCCCTAGTCCAGCAGCCATTTTATGCCCACCAAATTTAGTTAACAAGTGTTCACTTTGTTTAATCAGCTCATAAATACTTACTTCACCGATACTTCTAGCACTCCCTTTAGCTTCGCCATCATGGATGCTTAGAACTATCGCAGGCTTAGCAAATTTATCGACTAAACGCGAAGCAACAATCCCAACTACACCTTCATGCCAGCCACTGCCTGCTACTACTATAACACTATCCTCACTATTAACTGTGTCAATCGCTTGTAATGTTGTTTGAGCTTCTGTTTCTTTTCTCAAATCATTGAGTTTTCCTAAAAGCTCAAACTGTTTGTAGGCATCTTGAATATTGTCGGCTGTGTAAAAATCTAAGGCAATAGACGCATCTTCAAGACGACCAGCAGAGTTAATGCGTGGAGCGATAGAAAAAGCAATATCTTCACTGCTGATATTTGATTTGTTTAAAAAGTCTCTAATAATAATGGACGATGGTCGAGTAGATGTTTTAATGAGTTTTAGCCCCTCTTTTACCAAGGTTCTATTTATGTCAATGAGTGGCATGATGTCGGCAATAATGGCAATAGCTAAAATATCTAAGAATTGTTTCATATCGATTTTGAGTGCTAACTCTTTTTTGATAAGAGCTAACAGTAACCAAGCAACTTGTGCCCCACATATTTCCTTAAAAGGATAGGTACAATCCTCTAGTTTTGGGTCTACAATGTAAAGAGCATCTGGTAAATTTTCCGAAGGCGTATGATGATCTGTTATGATTAGGTCAATACCTCTCTCTTTGCAGATAGAAGCAGCTGCGTTTGCTGCAATACCGTTATCGACAGTAATCACTAAGTCGGCATCCACTCTATTTAGTACATTTGGACTTACTCCGTAACCGTCTTTAAAACGATTTGGAATAATAGCCTCAAGAGGGTAAGGAATTTGTTTGAAAAAATCAACCATAATAGCAGTAGAGCTTACGCCATCAACATCATAATCCCCAACTAATGTTATTTTTTTGTTAGCTCTTATAGCCTCTGCAATTTTTTTTGCCGCATCTGAAGCATTAAGAAGAAGGGCAGGGTCAGGAATTTGAGATAATTTTTTGTCTTCACTATTAAATCTTTGTGAAAGAAGAGTATATAAATCATTTTTTGTTAAAGTTTTTGCATCAATCATTGAGGTTCTTTAGTTTTTTAAATTATAACATAAAGAGATGTATAAGCGATATTATAAAAGATTTTTTCGCTTGTTCACTTTTAGTATTTGTTATGTCCGATTTACCCGACTATCAGCTTTTTTATAAACATCCATCTCTTCTCTTTTTCCTACTGCTACAATATACAAGTGAGATGTGTATAATGTCCGCATCTTTTTTCACAAGGCTTTCCGTCATTGTCTCCATCCATTTTTGTATTTGGACAATTATCAATAAAAAACTTTGCTTCTGCACATGAACGCATCTGGCTACAATGTTGACGACCATCACATTTGAATTTTGGTTCGCTTTTTACAAAAAGGTATTTATCAAAACTTATTTTTGTTTCTTCGGCATAAGATGCTGTTGTAACTAATACAACTAATGTAAGTAAAATCATTTTTTTCATTTTCTTAATCCTTGTTTGAATGTACTATAACGGTATTTGCTCCTCGTTTTTGTTATAGGTCTTTAAAGTAATCCCAATCATTCATATTATAAGAAAAAGGAGTGTAAGTAGGTTGACTGTTAATTCTAAAATGCTCACCTTCTTTTATAACTAATCCACCTATTAAATTTTTACCTTTTTTATTTTCTTCTAAAATATATTTTTGTAAAGCTTCGCCTTTAACTTTATTATCATCTTCTCTCTCTCCACTAGCTTTAGTATCAAAAATTCCTAATCTGCCATCATTAAACATAACTAAAAAGTCGGGTTGAAAAGTTGATCTTATTCCGTATTTAATTCCAAAGTTAATTGCCATATGCTCACTTCCATTTTGCCAGCACCAAATAATTTTATCATTATTTACATCTAAGTATTCAATAAAACTCTTTTCTATATCACTATCAAAACTTAAATAACATGGTTCATAAAGAGATTTTTTATATTTATATTTTTCATATCTTGGATTAAAATACTTCTCTTCTGAAATCTCCCATTTATCATTCCAAACTTCATTTTCGGCTACTTTTAATTTAATTTCTTCATCTTTTGTAGGTTTGAAAGCTTTTATTGATGAATCAAGTAATTGAGAAAATATTTCATGATTATTAAGTATAATCAAATATATTCTTATTACTCCATTCATATCAAATTTATTAATGCCAAGGTATTTATTAAACCAACGATATAGTGCATTTCTTACAGCACTTAAAGAGCGTTTAAAGGCGTATCCATTGAGATTTATTTTTATTAAATTTTCAACTGCATAAATAATATCATTTTCAGAATAATTTCCTGCAATTGTTTTATCGGCTTTAATCGTTTTTTCATCCATTTTATCAAAAAGAGATGTATCAATATGTTTATTTAAGATAATTTCATCTTTTGCATTTTTAAACTCGATATTTATTTTTGATTTAACAATTTCTTGATTTGAACCAACTACATCATAATTACCGATTTCTATATCAAAATACTCACAAAAACTTTTTTCTAAAACTTGATTAAATTTATAAGTAACATCTCCAAAATCAATTCTATTTCTGTAATATGATTTCAGTTCTAATGGTTCATATATAGCCTTTCTTTTAGATTTTAATGATTTTATAATATTAGGATTAGATACTTCAGATGCAATATCAAATGTACTTGTATTAACATATATATATGCTTTATTTAAATCATCATTCTTATAATGCTTAACCTCAGGCATTCTAAGTATTCTACCAACTACTTGTATATTGAAAACAATACTTTTAACTTCTCTAAAGCGAACTAAAACTTGAGCACGAGGACAATCCCAGCCAGTACTTATTGCTTGTTTGAAAATTAAAAATTCTACTTCATTAGTATTGTTACTCAAAACTTCAAGATTAACTTTATCTTCACTCAACCAAATAGCTAGTTTTTTATTTTCTATTGTAATATTATTTTTAGCTAAAAAGCTTTCTATAAATTCTTGCTTATCTTCACCTTCATCTCCTGTAGGAATCTGAATTAAGACCAAAGGATTGACTTTAATGTTAGCATCTTTATAAGCCCCAGTTAAAATTATTCTTTTATTCAAGGCTGATTGTAAAATAAGTTCTTGTGTCGTTTTTTCGTCATCTGTAGTTAAGTCTATATTATCATTAATAACTATTTCTTTTTTTATCATACCTTCATCAATAACATCTAGTGGCTCAACTTTTACTTTTTGTTGATAGTCACCTTCTGATAAAACAGGAGTTGCACTCATTTCTATAGTTAAGTCTGCTTTTATTATTTCATCTCTAATCTCAATTGCTCTAGTACTTGTTGAATTTGTATGACTCTCATCAATAATTAAAATTATTTTTGTTCCAAGTTGTTTAGTGTTTTTAACTAATTCTCTAAAATTTGTACTCTCTTTATCTTTCATAAGAGTACTTTTCCACTCACCAGTTTTCTTGTCTTTTTGATTTAATTTATCCCAATTGACAACTACAACTTCATTTTTATCTATAGTTTGGCGAGAACCAAAAAATTCCTCTTCAAGTAAATATACATCAGGAAACCCAGAATAATTATTTTTTAGTGAGTTATAACTTTGCTTATGAAGTCCACCTGTTCCAATACTTATCCACAAAAAACATAAATCTTCATTTGGCATCTCATTTATGAGTTGTTCAATAAATGATCCCATCATGAAAGTTTTGCCACTTCCAGTAGGTGATTGAAAGATTATAGTCTGTTTTTCCCTATTTTTTCTAATAAGTTTTTCTGAGTAATTAATTAACTCTTCTACTGCATCTGCTTGGTATCTTTTTAAAGTTTTAATTCCCATCATTTATCCTATATTAAACCCGTCAATTAAGACTAAAGCATATCTGTAAAAGTTTTCGACTTGTTTTAAATCGTATTCGTCATAATCACCATGTGCTGCATGATTACCAATCGCCATATAAGTTTTATTCTCTTCCCAAATAACTTTTGAAAAGACTTCATCATGTTTAAGAGTATTATTTAGATTTTCTACTTTTTCTTCTTTACCATTAGGCTTTAAAATAGCTACTCCACTATTTTGAGCAATTTTTTGAATTAACTTTTCTAAAACAATTCTTAGTTTAAAAGCTCCATCATCTTTATCTTTTTCTGTAAATACTCTTTTTTTAGCTTTTGCTAAATCTGTAAAAATTGTACTTGGTTTTATGGGAATATTCATTTTAATAAGTTGTTTATAAATATCAAGAATTTTTTGAGGTATTGCTTCAATTTTACAATCGTTAAGTTCTTTGAATGGTTCTTTATCAACATTTAAATCATCAGAGAATATATATACTTTTTTTTCTGCTTCTATATTTTTTAACTCTTCAATAAAATCATTGAAACTATCATCTATTGTATTAAAGTAGACACATAAATATTTTGTTTTGTCATGTGAAGAATAAATTTTATAATCATCAGCTTTTTTTTCTAAATTAAATATATTCTCTTTTACACAAAGCATCTCTGCACATTTATTTGTAAGATTTAATTTTGTTTGATGTCTATTGTTTGATTTTTTTAAAAGAGAAGTTTTAAAGTATTGTAAGTTGCCACCGAGCCCTTTAATTGTTTGTTTTTTAATATTTTTATAGCCTTCTATTATCTTTTGTACTCTTGGAAAAGTCACATCAATACAGATATTATTTTCATTATTGGTGCATAAAATGAATTTATGTTTTGTATTATATGTTGAATTTAATTCCAAAATAGCTTGACCTGTTGTTCCGCTTCCAGCAAAAAAATCTAAAATTATTGATTTTTCTTTAAGTCCTAAAAATATCAAATCTTTTATTAATTCTATTGGTTTTGGTGTATTAAATAACTTTTTTCCTAAAATGTCTTTTAATTTATTTGTTGAAGTTGAATTACTATATTCTGGCTTATAAAAAATAGTTTTTGGCTTTTTTGTTGGAATATCACCTAATTGTGGCCTTTGTTTTTTATAAATATTAAAACCTTTGTCACTATTTCCTGTGATTATTAAGTTGTAATATTCATCTGTAATTTTTTTCTTCCCCCAACTCCATGACATCTCTTCATTTTTACTATTAATAGGATAAAGCGTTATGTCAGTTTCATTTAAAGGTTTATTATCCTCTGTAACATATACTTTAGATTTTTCTAATGATATAAAAACTGGAAACCATCCTTTTGGACGGCTTGCTCTTGGTGCGTCTTGTCCCGTTCTTTTTAATGTATCAGCTTTTTTATAGAGTCCATAATCATCTTCTAACCAACTTTTTAGCTCATCTTCATTTAAGTTGAAATGATTTATATCGCAATAATTTTTATTTTTACAATAAACCAAGGTATATTCATGTACTCCTGAAAATCCAAAATCATCATTATTCCCTTTTAGATTCATAATTGTAGGTAAATTCGCGATAAAATTTTTGCTACTAAATACCTTGTCGCATAATAATTTTAAATTAAACACTTCATTATCATCAATTGAGATAAATATAATACCATTTTTACTCAACAATTCTTTGGCAAGATTAAGCCGTTTTTCCATAAAATTAAGCCACTTGCTATGTCTATAGCTATCTTGCTTATCTATAAAACGGTCGTTATATACAAAGTCTTTACTTCCTGTATTGTATGGAGGGTCAATATAGATAATATCAATTTTCTCTTTGTGTGTATAATTTAATACAGAAAGTGCATGATAATTATCACCTTCAATTAAAATATTATCTTCGCTATCACAAGTATTTATAGTTTTTGAAGTTATATGTTTTAGTATTGGTAAAGAATTTTCACAATCAAGTACAACTTGCTCAGGTTCACGCTCTGCATCCCAAACCAAACCATATTTTTTGTACTTTAGTTCAGCTTCTTGCTGTTGGATTATTTTAATTAACTCTTCTTTTCCATATTCTTCGTATTTTCCCACTATTAAATCCATATATTTAAAATTATTCTATTCTTTGTTATTCTATCTAAGCTTAATTGTAAGTTTGCTTTTTTAGTAAATGTTGCCTTGTCTTATAACTCTTTATTCAACGAACATTATAACACAAAGAGAATGTATATTAAAAAATAGATGAACACGAAAAATATTAGTTTATTTAGTCGTAAATTGCAATTTGTTATATTTTTAACAACTTTTTTTAAATAATGACTATTCTCCTTAAAAAGAGAAATTGTTATGAGTCTTAAGAAAAAACTATTTGACATTGTTGGTGATACAATCCGTTATGTCTTTTGTACAAGAATGCTACAATATACACTCTCAAGTAGAGCATGAAAGTGAGAAATAGGGGACTTTTTTTATTATAAATTTATTTGGGTATAATTGTGGTTCAGTGTTAGCTGATAAATATAATAAATTAGGAATATTATTATGGCAATTTCAAAAGAAACAATTAAAGACAAATTTAAAAAAGCACAGGCAAATGACAATACCCATGTTATGGATAGAATGCTCGATATCACTTACGGATTAACAACTAAGATGCCTCTTTTTGGCAAAGTAGCTAAAAAATCTTTAGATAAAATGAAAGCATTAGAGAATGCTAAAGCATTCTCAAGTAAAGTATTTAAACCTTTTTTCCCATTTCCAAAAGTAGATCAAAAACATACTGAAAAATTTGTAGAAGACACAACAGAAGAAAGTAAATAATTTTATAAAGGAGATTTTCTCCTTTAAACTATTATGCGTTTAGACTCGCTTGAACAAATGCCAGTATAGAAGCATTCGGAGTTTGTAAACGCGATGTAAATTCTGGGTGAAATTGCACACCTAAGAACCACGGATGTCCCTCTATTTCAACAGTCTCAATAAGTCCATTTGACTCACCAGTAACTATCATTCCAGCATCTTCGAGTTGTTTTCTGTAAGTAGGGTTTGCTTCATAACGATGACGATGTCGTTCATGAATAATTTTAGCGCCATTGTATGCTTTTTGAATGAGTGAACCATCTTTTGTTTCACATGGGTATTCACCTAAACGCATTGTTCCACCCATTGGTGATTGATGTGTTCTAAGCTGTGAGTCTCCACTTTGATCTAAAAAGTTGTCAATAAGATAAATCATAGGGTGTGGTGTATTTTCATTAAACTCGATAGAGTTTGCATCCTTAAGACCAAGTACATTTCTAGCATACTCAACAAGAGAAAGTTGCATCCCTAAACAGATGCCAAGATAAGGAACTTTGTTAACGCGAGCATACTCAATAGCTTGGATTTTACCCTCTACCCCACGACTACCAAATCCACCAGCAACTAAAACGCTATCGCAGTCACTAAGAAGTGCTTCTGCACCTCTTTCTTCTATCTCTTCAGCATCAACCCAATTAATCTCTACTCTAGTATCAAGATGAGCACCACAGTGGATGAGAGACTCTGTAAGTGATTTATACGCTTCTTTGAGTTCAAGGTATTTACCAACGAAGCCTACAACAGTTTTATTTTTTGGCTGAACTATTTTTTTAACTAGGATATCCCACTCTTCCATATCTGGATTAAGTTCACCAAGCACTAGCTCTTTAGCTATCGGTTTAAGAATGTTTTGGCTTAAAAAAGTTACTGGAATAGCGTAAATAGTTGCAGCATCAAGAGCTTCAATAACACTATCAGTTGAGACATCACAACTCATTGCAAGTTTTTTCTTAAAAGTTTTTGGCAGTGCATTCTCACTTCTAGCTATAATCATCTGTGGAGTGATACCAATACGACGAAGTTCTTGTACGGAGTGTTGCGTTGGTTTTGATTTTAATTCACCTGCTGCTTTGATGTAAGGAATGAGTGTTACATGAATAAAAAATGTTCCCTCAACTTCATCATCATGTTTCATTTGGCGAATTGCTTCCATAAAAGGAAGACCTTCGATATCTCCTACAGTTCCACCAAGTTCTACAACAAGTATGTCATGTCCTTCACCGGCTTTTTTTATACGGCTTACAATCTCTCCAACGATATGAGGAACAACTTGAATAGTTTGACCAAGATATCCACCAGCACGCTCACGCTCGATAACACTTGAGTAAACTTGACCTGTGGTAAAGTTAGCTGATTTTAAAAATGAAGCATCCAAAAATCGCTCATAATTTCCTATGTCAAGGTCAGTCTCTGCTCCATCTTCTGTTACAAATACTTCTCCATGTTCAAGTGGACTCATAGTACCGGGGTCGACATTGATATATGGATCTATTTTTAACATTCCTACATTTATACCAGAGTGCTTAAGGAGTGTGCCAACACTAGCAGCAGTAATCCCTTTTCCTAGAGAACTTAAAACCCCACCGGTAACAAAAATGTATTTAGTCATGCACATACTCCATTGTATATTTAATAATCCGCGATTATATTATAAAACCTCTTAAAAACTGTATAGTTGTGGAAATAGAATGCTATAATATCTTTAAAAAATTTGGAACAAAATTTATGGAAAATACACTTCTTTATATCATCATCACATTAGGTATATCTATAGTTATTAATCTATTTTTAAAAAAGATAGGAGTATCGCAAATTATAGGATACATTTTAACTGGTACGATTATAGTATACGCTTTTGACCTACATGCCATAAGTGATTCTGATATTTTAGATATGGTTGGAGAATTTGGTATAGTTTTTTTGATGTTTACCATCGGCCTTGAGATATCTCTAGGTAAAATGGGAACAATGAAGCAAGAGATATTTGCTAATGGATCGATGCAAGTTGGATTTACTTCTCTTGTTGTTTATTTGATTGCTTTTTATGGGTTTGAATTACCTTTAAAAACATCTCTTATCATATCTTTAGCTTTTGCTTTATCTTCTACTGCAGTGGTGTTGAGTTATCTTAAAAGCTCAAAAGAGATATATAAGCCTTATGGGCAACTCTCAACTGGTATTCTTGTGTTTCAAGATATTGCTGTTATCCCAATTTTAATTCTTATCGGTTTTTTAACCGCTGATAGCAATGAAAGCATTGTTGAAGTTTTGGGAGGTACTCTAGTTAGTATTATTGTTGTTTTGGTACTTCTTTTTGTTTTGGGAAAAAGATTGATGACATGGTTACTACATTTCTCTGCTTCTTCAGAACTTGATGAGTTATTTATGGGGTCCGTTTTGTTTATAGTTGTAGCAGCTTCACTTTTAGCACATTATATGGGTTTTACTTACTCTTTAGGTGCATTTATTGCAGGTATGATTATTGCTGAAACAAAGTATCTTCATAAAGTTGAAGCAGATATAGCGCCATTTAAAGATATTTTACTCGGAACATTTTTTGTAGTTGTTGGTATGAAGATAGATCTTGTGGTTTTTATAGATAATATAGCTCTAATTGTTGGATTTTTTATTGCTGTATTTATTATGAAAAGTTTAATAATGTATGGACTGCTTAGGATTACATCTCCACATAGAAGATCCTTAAAAACAGCCTTAGCCTTATCTCAAGTCGGTGAATTTTCTTTTGTTATTTTTGCTCTTGCAAGTAACGGAGGTCTTATAGAAGAAAAGTTAGCTCAACTACTTGTTCTTATAGTTGTGTTTTCTATGATTGTAACACCATTTTTTATATCAAAAATCGGTGTTATTACTGAGTTCTTGAGTGGTAAAAGAGATGTTGTCGAAGACATGTCAGCTCTAGCTACAATAGAAAACCATGTTATTGTTTGTGGTTACAGTATAGTAGGTAAGTTTGTAACACAAGAATTAGATGAATTTGATGCTAAATATGTAGTCATAGATAACTCAAACAAGCGTGTAAAAGAGGCTCTTAATGATAATCATGAAGCTTATCTAGGTGACGCATCAAAGAGTTCAATACTAGAAGCATTACATGTAGAAAATGCCGCTGCTGTAATTGTGACACTAGATAACATAGAAAAAAAGAGACTTATTTGTGAGGCAGTTCTTCAACATGCAAAAAATGTAAATCTAATTGTAAAAGTAGTTTCACTTGAAGAGAAAGAGAAACTAAGTGATTTAGATATTACAGTAATTGTTGATGGAAAAGTTGAAGTTGCAAGAGTTTTAGTTGAGAGGATGTTAACTTGTCAATTAAAATATAAGTATTAGTTCCCTCTTGAACCTGGTTTGATAGCTTCACTTCCATCTTTACAAAGGGGACATTCATCTGGTGAATACATCTCAAATGTAAAGTCAGCCAAAGCAAAAAATGGAATGTCTTGTGGAAGTTTACAGTTATCTTGTCTTTGAATATCGCTATTTTCGCGTTTACAAAAACCACGGTTTGCTAAAGCTGCAGCACCTACAATTTTACCACCTAAACTCTCTACAACATGAGCGGCTTCCATAGCACTACCACCAGTTGTGATAATATCTTCACACATTAACACTTGTTCACCCTCTGAGACTTCAAAGCCACGACGAATATTCATAATGCCATCAATTCTTTCAGCAAAGATAAAACGAGCATCTAAGGCAGTCGCCAGTGCAAAACCAGCGATAAGACCACCAAGTGCTGGTGAGCAAACTGTATCTACTTTAAGTCCACTCTCTTTAATCTGTTTAGCTAAAGCTTCAGCTAATAGTTTAGCAGTTTTTGGATCTTCTAAAACTTTTGCAGATTGGAGATAAAACTGTGAGTGATTTCCACTACTAAGTTTAAAGTGCCCCTCTAAAAGAGCATCTGCATCCATGTAGATTTTTTTAACATTCATAAGGATTAAACTTTAAGTATTTCGGCTTCTTTGTCTTTTAAGATGCCCTCAATATTTGAGATGAATTTATCAGTAGTTTTTTGAATTCTATCTTGTGCAGATTTAGAATCATCACTTGTGATTTCTTTATCTTTTTCAAGTTTTTTTATTTTGTCATTTGCATCGCGTCTATCATTTCTAATAGAGACTTTTGCATTTTCACCCATTCCTCTCATCTGTTTTGCAGACTCTTTACGCTGCTCTACTGTCATTGGAGGGAAGAAAAGTTTGATTTGGTCACCATCGTTATTTGGATTTACGCCAACATTTGCAGCAGCAATCGCACTTTCGATATCAGATAAAAGATTTTTCTCCCAAGGATTTACAACAATAGTAGTCGCATCAACTGCAATAACTGAACCAACTTGGTCAAGTGGTGTAGGTGTTCCGTAGTAGTCAATTTTAACATTATCTAAAACACTGATAGTAACTTTACCAGTTCTTAGTGTTTTAAAATCTCTTTGCATATGCTCAATACTATCTTGCATATTATCGTCACATTTGCTGTATATTTCGTTTAACATTTTGCTTCCTTAAAGAGAGTTTATTTCGCAGTAGCGTCTTTTTTTATCGGTGCTGGCGTGGCAACAGGTGCAGTTACATCTGCTTTTTCTACGATTTTATCTACAACAGATGCTTGTTTATTTTGAGAATACATATAACCGAGTGCTATTGTGTTTGCTACAAATAAAAAACCAATTATAAAAGTTGTTTTTGCTAAAAAGCTGTTTGGACCTTTTGCTCCAAAGACAGACTCGTTTGAGCCACTATATGCACCAAGACCAATGCTTGAGCTTTTTTGAAGTAGTACCGCTATTACTAAAATAATAACTAATACTATCTGGACAGTAAGTAAAAGACTTGTAGTCATGTATAATTTCCTGAATTAAAGTGGCGAATTATATCTAAAAAAAACCATATAACAAAATAGGGTATAATGGTGTACTTAAAATTGGACTAGGTTTGTTACATATGAAAAGATCAACAACTATTATTATCTTCTTGTTTATTGTTATAGTTTTAGTAGCAGTTTCATTGAGTAAAAAGCAACAAGTGCTTAAAAACAGAAAAGCTATCGTAGCTGTAACAACATTTTCTTTATATGATATCACTAAACATATTGCAGGGAATAGCGTTGAGATTGTAAATATTTTACCTTTTGGTGTAGACCCTCATGACTATGAACCGACACCAAAAACTATGGCAAATATAGAAAAAGCATCTCTGAGTATCTATAGTGGAGCAGGGCTTGAACCATGGATGCATGGTTTTTCATTTAAAAGTAAAGTAATTGATATGAGTCAGTTTATGGAACTTAGAAAACTTACAAAAGATGAGCTACATGGTGATGAGGTTCTAGACCCTCATTATTGGCTTGATTTTTCTAACATGGAAACAGCTACAGAGTTAATTACTGAGGAACTGATTAAGATAGTTCCAAAAAACAGAGACACTTATCTTAAAAATAGAGACGCTTATCTAACGATGTTAAAAAAATTAGATATGCAATTTAAAAATGGACTTGCAAACTGTGAGCGTGATACAATTATTGTTAATCATAATGCATTTGGATATTTAGCAGATAGATATAACTTCCATGTAGAATCTTTGAGTGGACTCTCTCCAGATGCACAGCCCAATGCTCAAAATGTTATACGATTGCTTCGTACAATAAAAGAACATAATGTTTCAACTGTTTTCTTTGAGAGTTTTGCAAGCGATAGAGCAATAAAAGGTATTGCCCTTGAGGCACATACTAAAGTCGATGTTTTACAGCCTTTAGGAAATATCACAGCAGATACGGCAAAAAAAGAGTTAACTTACGAAGACATAATGAAAGAAAATTTACTTAAACTCTCAGGAGCACTTGCTTGCCATTAAAGTTTAAAGTACCAATCTTCGATGTGAAAAATGTTAATTTTCAAGCAAATGAACAGCAGATTTTATCTAATGTTTCGCTTGAAGTTTTCAATGGGCAGTATATCGCGCTAATTGGACCAAATGGTGGAGGTAAGACAACACTTGTTAGACTTTTGTTAGGACTAGAGAAGCCAAGTAGTGGAGAGATTAAGCTTTACGGAAAGAAGATACATAGTTTTAAAGAGTGGAGGAAAATAGGTTATGTGCCTCAGCGTGCATCACATGTAGATGAAAATTTTCCAGCAACGGTCCAAGATATTGTAAATATGGGCAGAATATCTAAACGCAGCCTATTTTCAAGAGAGAGTAAAGAAGATAAAGATGCCGTTGAAGATGCCATGATAAAGATGGATGTTTTAGACTTAAAAGATAAGATGATTGGAAAACTTTCTGGTGGACAAAGACAGCGTGTTATGATCGCTCGTGCCCTTGCTTCAAATCCAGAGATTTTAATTCTTGATGAGCCAAATACTGGGGTAGATATGGTCTCTCAGAAAAGATTTTATGCACTTCTAGCAAAATTAAACAAAGAAGAAAATATTACTATCCTTTTTATTACACACGATATAGGAGTTATTGCAGATGATATTGGAAGAATGTTTACAGTAAATCAAAAAGTAGTTGTTTGCAATAATCCAAAAGAGACCTTAGGATGTGATGATATGACTACGCTGTATGGCGTAGAAGCACACTTAATCCATAACCATAAACACGAGCACTAGGAAAAATGATGTTTGAAATATTGGATTATGATTTTATGCAAAGAGCTTTTTTAGCAGGAATTATTATTGCTACGCTTGCTTCTATAAGCGGAACCTTTATAGTTTTAAAACGCTACTCAATGATGAGTGAAACTTTGGCGCACTCTGCACTAGTTGGGGTGGCAGTTGGTTTAGTAGCAGGTTATAATCCTCTTTGGGTAGCCGTTTTAGTCGCCGTTCTTTCAGCGTGGACGATAGAGTATCTTCGAAGCTCATTTTCTCTTTATTCAGATGCTATTTTAGCTATTATACTCTCTGGTTCGCTTGCAATTGCAATTATTATTGTCTCACTTGGTGGTGCGTTTAATAACTCACTTTTTTCTTATCTTTTTGGTTCTATTCTCTCTGTAAGTAAAGATGATATAGTAACAATAGGTATTTTTGGAACATTCTCTTTAATATTGCTTCTTCTCTTTTCAAAAGAGTTGTATTTCATAGCCTATGATGAAGAAGTTGCCCAAACAAGTGGAATCAAAGTAAAAGCTTTGAATTATCTGCTTGTAACTGTTGTAGCCATTATTATCGCTTTATCTATCAGAGTTGTAGGCTCTTTACTGATTGGTGCGCTTATGGTTATTCCAACAGTTTCTGCCTTGCAGTATAGAGTGGGTTTTTTTAAAACAGGGCTAATTTCCCTCTTTATAGCTCTTTTGAGTGTGATAGCAGGGATGATACTCTCTTTTTATTTTTCACTACCCTCTGGGGCAACTATTGTTATCTGTGTTATTGCTATTTTTATTATCTCATTAGTTTCCAATAAAAAATGAAGATTAGCACAGAGTTTTCCAAAAATGCTTCTAGCTATGATTCCCTAAATAATATTCAAAACTTAGTTGTAGAAAAACTTTTATCTTTAGTCAATACAAAACCACATCATATTTTAGATTTAGGATGCGGAAGTGGGGCTTTGTGCAAAAAAATAGATTGGCATTATGAACATTTTACAGGAGTAGATTTTGCCCCAGGAATGTTAGAACTGCATCCTAAATCCCAAAAGATAGAGTCTATTTACGGTAATTTTAATGATAAAACACTCTTTGATAATCTAATAACTAACAAGTATGATTATATTTTTTCAGCTTCAGCACTTCAATGGGCAGAGAGCCTTGAAGATGTTCTTATAAATATAAAAAAGTTAAATGCACCTATCGCCTTAGCCATATTTACCTCTAACACATTTCAAACTTTAAATGCAACAGCATCATTAGACTCTTTGTTAGTGAGTGCACAGAGCATAAAGAAGTCAGTAGATAAATATTTTGATGTAAATTTTGAAGTAGTGGAGTATAAATTAGAATTTCAGAGTGTTAGAGAAATGTTTAAGTATATTAAACGCAGTGGTGTTAGTGGGTCTCGAAAAGTTCTTAGCTTTAAAGAGACGAAAAAACTTATGAACAGATATCCTGTAAATTATTTAGAGTTTGAAGTTGCGTTTATTACTTCAGTTTTAAAATAATCTTTTTTTCAAGATTGTAAAGTTCATATCTAATGGATTTAAAATTTTCACTATAGTTTATATTTTGAAGTTTAAACAACTCTTCTAAAACACGAGAAGACTCTTGTGCTCTTTTAAAGTTAGCAGCAATGATACTTGTTATATCTACTCTTGTGAGTTCACTTTTTATTGAGGTTTTTAAAACATCATTAATGCTATCACGATTTTGGAGGAGTTCTTTATACTCGTTAATCCGAGATTTATGTCGAAGTTCTTTGAGTTTTATAGATAATTCTTTATTATTATCCCGATATCGCATTATATCTTCAATAACACGAATACCCTCTTTAAGGCGGTTGAGGTTAGCATCAATCACCCGAAATAGTTCGGGTGAGAGTGAGTTAGTCATCACTTCCAAAGATACCAAAAATTTGTAAAAGTGCTGTAAAGATATTTAAAAAGTCTAAGTAAAGTGCAATCGCTCCATCAATAGGAGTCTCATAAGCACCTCTCATAATGTTTTGTGTATCAAAAATAACTAAGATACTAAATAGTATAACAACAGCACCTGAGATGATAATTTGAAACAGTGGGTTTCCAAGAAACATATTAAGAATAGAAAATCCAATAATAACAAAGAGTGCTATCATTAAAGGTTTGCCATAACTTGTAAAATCTTTTGTTGTTTTAATAGCAAAAAAGCTCATGCTACCAAAAACTACGGATGTCATTGCAAAAGCATTTCCAATTACAACTCCTCCACCATTCATACCAAGAGTATAAGCTAAAAGTGGTGCTAATGTAATACCTGTCATAAAAACAAAAGCAAACATAACCATTAGGTTAATACCTGGCTTTTTCTTAACAAATTGAAGACCAATTAAAAGACCAATCTCTAAAAAGAAGAGTGGCCACATCATAGTTTGAATTGTTCCAGCTAAAGGAACACCAACATAAGCACCAACGGCACCAGCCATCATAGAGGCAGCAAATAGTTTATATGTCTCTTTAACAAAAGAGATTATTTGTGAATCATCACGACTTTGTGTTTGGTATGCTTGGGAGTTACCTCTAGCATAGTCACGGTCATATAGTCCCATATTTTTTCCTTTATTAAGTATCATAAAGATACAGTTTGTATTTGATATAGTATATATAAAGAGTTAATGTACAGCAACATTAACTCTGCTTACATATACTATAAGAATAGTTTTTAGAACTAATAAATAACTAAAAACACACAAAAGTAAACATCCTAGAAAGAATATATAAATTCTTTAATAATGCTATTGACATTAAAGCATTAATCTCCTATAATTCCCATCCACAAACAAAGAGACTTAATGTTTAAGCCTCATCTAGCAATAGAAGATTGTTTGAGATCATTGAAAACTAAGCAAGTAAGAGAG
>JASFZD010000150.1:0-22723 GCA_045046645.1 Sulfurimonas sp.
TCTTTTATCTTTTTTTCATTTTCAGTAATATTTCTAATAAGCACGATAAGCATCCAAACCACTATTATTAAGATAGCTAAAAGCATAATTAAAATTAAAACAATAGATTGCTCTTCACTTTTTAGAGCGCTATTTTGTAAATCAAGTGCCTTATTATTAGCAAATTTCATCATTTTTTCTACTTGAAGAGTTAAACTTGCTAAATATTTTGCACCTTTTTCCTTGGTTATTTCTGCTGCGTTATTACTCTTGCCGGTTTTCATTAAAAATACAACTTCATCACGAATTGGTTTCCAGCCTTTAAAACTTTCATAACAGTGTGTAATATCTTTTTTATCACCCAAATAGCGATTAAATATAATGTCAAACTCTTTATAAACTAACTTCTCATTATCATTAACATATTTTACAGCAATATCTATCTCTTTATTATTTTTAGCTAAGGCAACATCTTTCATGTACCTGTGCATGGAAACTAAGTGTCTATCTATAGATTTAGTTGCGTTTGTAACAGTAAAAGGATGCTTATATATTTTTTGTGATATCTCTGCTAACTCTTTCATCTGAAAAATTGCTGTGAAACCAAGAAGTAGTAGTAAAATAATCGTAGCACTAAAACTAACAATAATTTTTTTATTCATTAACTTTTCTTTTGCGCCACTAGTGAAGCCACTCTATTTTTTTCACCTCTTAAGTTAATTCCATCTTTTTCTTCATAAAATATGATATCCAGACTTATAAATGCTTTTAGAAGCTCATTTTTTTCGAGTAGATAATCAGGATTCATACTGCCTTGTTCTGGTTTTTCATGTGCTTCAATAAAAGTCTCAAAGATAAGAAGCCCTCCCTCTTTTAATGCCTCAATCATCTGTGCCATAAGTCTACGGTTTAAGTAGTTTGTATTTATTATCAAATCATATGAATTGTTTTCTAAATTATACGAGTCTAAATCAACTTCTATTTTTTGAATATTTGAACTCTCATTAATTTTAGAGAGTGCATAATCAGATAAATCTACTGCATCGACCTTAAAACCCAAGTCTTCTAAAAAGTGAGTATTTCTACCAGTTCCACACGCTAAATCAAGCGCAGTTCCTACTTTTGAATGTTGTATATAGTTTTTTACTATAGGAGAAACAGTATGCTTCATAGGTTTTGTAACATGGCGAATATTCCAGCGTTCTTTATCTTCTATCATGATAATCGTCCTTTATAATCTTCATATCCAAACTCTTTCACTATTTCAGTGGTACCATCTTTTTTCTTTAGAACTAAAGATGGAAGCTTTATGCCATTAAAAGTTGTATTTTTAACAAAAGTATAGTGTATTTGGTCTTCAAATATTATTGTATCACCAATTTGTAAAGGTTTATCAAATGAATAATCCCCCATAATATCCCCTGCAAGACAAGTATTACCACCTAATCGGTAAGTATATTTTTTTTCTCCTGCTTTACCAGCATCCCTTACCTTTGCCCTATAAGGCATCGCTAAAGTATCTGGCATATGGGCTTCTGCTGAAGTATCTAAGATAGCAACATTCATCCCATTTTCAAATATATCAAGAACACTTGCACAAAGGTAGCCAGTTTCCCATCCAACAGCTTCGCCTGGTTCTAGATAAACATCAAGATTATATTTTTCTCTAAATCTTTTTATAAGTTTAATCAGTTTTTCAACATCATAACCCTCTTTAGTGATGTGATGTCCTCCACCAAAATTAATATATTTTAGGTTTTTAAAATAGGGAGAAAATCTCTCTTCAAACGCAGTTAAAACTTCTTCTAGGGCATCAACATCCTGCTCACAAAGTGCATGAAAGTTTAATCCATCAAGATGTTCTAAAACTGACTCATCAAAATTTTTCATCGTTGTCCCCAAACGAGAATACAAGCCACAAGGGTTATAAATATCAACAGGTGAAGCTGATATTTCAGGGTTTATGCGTAATGAAATATGGATTTTTGAATTATATTCTTTGACTTTTCCAATGAATTTCTTTAATTGATTTGGAGAATTAAAGATTATGTGATTTGAAAGTTTCGCTATGGATTTTATCTCTTCTTCTTTAAACGCAGGAGAGTAAGTATGCACCTCTGCTTCAAAGTTATACTTTAAAAACTCCTCTTTTGCTAAACGCGCTTCATAAAGTCCACTCGCTGTGCATCCCTTTAAGTACTTTGCAACTATAGGAAATGTACTCCACATTGCAAAACCTTTCAATGCTAAAATTATCTTAGCACCACTGCGTTTTTGAACATCAGCAAGGAGTTGAAGATTTTTTTCTAAGAGAGTCTCTTCGCAAAGATAGTAGGGAGTCTTTAAAGCTCTTTTATCTGCCATGGTAAACCCTGTTTATTTAACTCATCCATAAAGATATCTGGGTCAAACTCTTCCATGTTAAAAACACCACTGCCACTCCACTTTTTTTCTAACATTAGTTTAGCACCTATCATGGCAGGCACTCCTGTTGTGTAAGAAACTGCCTGAGAGTTCACCTCTGCATAACACTTTTCATGGTCGCTTACCTGATAGATATAGATTTTCTTTTTTTCTCCATCTTTGATACCCTCTGCCACTATACCGATGTTTGTTTTACCTTTCGTTCTTGAGCCAAGTGAAGCAGGGTCTGGTAAAAGAGTCTTTAAAAACTCCATAGGAACTATCTCTTGTCCTTTATGAGTTACTGATTTTATCCCTAACATACCAACATTTTGTAGACATTTCATATGTGTCAAATAACTTTCGCCAAAAGTCATAAAAAATCTTATGCGTTTAAGCCCTTTAATATGCTTCACTAAAGACTCCATCTCTTCATGATAAAGCAGATAAGAGTCTTTTTCTCCAACCTCTGGATAATCCCAAACCTTTTTTATCTCCATAGGTTCTGTTTGTATCCATTTACCCTTTTCCCAGTATCGCCCCTTTGCAGAAACTTCACGAAGATTTATCTCGGGGTTAAAGTTTGTTGCAAAAGCATAGCCGTGGTCACCTGCGTTACAATCAAGTATATCTATGGTATGAATTTCATCAAAGTAATGTTTTTGAGCATAAGCACAAAATACATTTGTAACACCAGGGTCAAAACCAGAACCTAAAAGTCCCATGATTCCAGCTTCTTTAAACGCAGCATCTCTCTCCCACTGAAGTTTATACTCAAATTTTGCCTCATCAGGATGTTCATAGTTCGCGGTATCAAGATAAGGCGTTTTAGTTTTTATACAAGCATCCATAATAGTTAAATCTTGATAAGGAAGTGCTACATTTATAACTATGTCTGCGTTTACATCCTCTATAAGCTTCACAACATCCTCTGTTATATCTGCATCAACTGTAGTGATATCTATATCTGCGTTTGGGAGTTCAGACTTTATCTTTTCACAAGACCCAAGGGTTCTACTAGCAAGTACAACTTTGCCAAACACTTCTGCGTTTGATACACATTTGTAAACAACAACGCGTCCTACTCCACCTGCACCAATAATCAAAGTTGTTTTTTTCATAAAACCTTCCTAAACTAATTTAAACGCAACCAGTAAAACAGCTATCCAAATCAAAGTCATAACTAAGAGACTTAAAATTACCATCGTTGCGCCAACATCTTTAGCCTGTTTTGCCAAGATGTGATAATCTTTTGTGACAAGATCCACAACTCGCTCTATCGCACTATTGGCTACTTCTGCGAGTAAGGGGATAAAAAGGGACAAAAACAGTACACTTGATGCACTAAAACTTATAGGTAAGCTCCAAGCAACTATGCCAAGTGAGAACAACATAAATAGTTGCCACTTAAAAGAAGTTTCATTTTTTATGATATCAAGTAAGCCCTCTAAGGCATAACCACCATTTTTCCAAAGAGAGTGTTTTGGTTTATTAAGTTTTTTGTCCATATCTGTCCTTCATTTTTTGTATTATATCTTTAAGTTCATCTGCTTTAGTCTCTTTTGAAATAGGTGTTCCATAATAGACGCTTATCTCTCTGCGTTTAAAGATATTTCTTCTTCCCTTTCCCTTATACTTAGAAAAACTACTCCCAAAAATACCATCTATAAAATATGGCACAATTACACCATTATAGTCTGTATCTATAAGTTCATATCCACGATAAAATTTACCAAATTCACCATCTTTTGTTATCTCCCCTTCTGGGAAAAGCCCTACTATTTCACCATGGGTAAGTCTTTTATGAGCTTCACTAAAAGCATCCTTTGAAGCCTTTGGGGAGACTGGTATCGCCTTACCTACTTCAAAGAAGAAATGAAATCCAAACCAATGATATATCTCTTTATCCATCATAAAGTTGATACAGCGTTTAAGAGGAAGTTGTACAATAATCCAATCCAACCAACTCACATGATTTCCCAGCAATAAAACAGCACCACTTTTTGGAATATTTTGCAAACCTTCATATCTATAAACATGACGAGGAGTTGAAAATATCTCCATGATAGCCCAAAATGCATCAACACCATACCTTCTCATAGTGAGAAAAAACAGATAAATTCCAACAACACTCATCATAAAAAAGAGTATCTCAGAGTTCATGCCATTATAAGCGAAAAGTGTTGTAATCATCAAAAATGAAAACATAAAAATATTTTGAATAAAATTACTTCCTGCTATTACAGTTCCAAGGTGAACACGAGGGGAAAGAAACTGAATCTGCGCATTTAGAGGAACCATTAAAAAACCTGAGAAAATTCCAAAAGTTGTAAACATAATAGCCATAGTAGTCATAGAATGTACAAAAGGGATGAAAAATACAAGTATAGTTATGCCAATGGCACCAATTGGTGTAAGTCCCATGTTGATAAAATATTTTGAGTACTTTGCAGCTGCAATCGAACCTATAACTATGCCAATGCCTGCTAATGCCATCACGCCTTGAACAAAGATAGTATTGGTCACGCCAAGATTACTCTTTGCATACTCTCCAAAAATTGCTAAAACAACTTGAGAAATAGACCAAAACAGTCCCAAGGAGATTATAGCCTCAAAGATTTCTTTTTTTCTTCTAATAGTTTTAAGATTTTTAAAAAGATAGGCACCTTTAATGTAGCGATTAAACTTAAAGGTGCGTTTAGAGGCTTCTATCATTTTATTTGGCAATTTTGAAGCTAGATACCACTCGATGATAGAGCCTACAACTAAAAGCCAACCAATAGGGGCAATGCCTTTTAACACTGCTTCTTTTGTGACAAAGGCATCACTATATTCTCCCTCAAACAAAACTGTGTAGAAAATGATTCCACCTAAAATGGCAACTGTTGTAATAGCTTGAACAGCCCCATTACCACTGCTTATATACTTATTGCCTACAAGTTCTTTTATATAGCCATATTTTGCAGGTCCATATAAAGCACTTTGAAGAGCTAGTAAAAATGTCATAAAAAAGGCAAAAATAAAATATCCATTGTAGTAGGAGTAAGTAATTACAAGAGTAATAACTACTGCAAACGCAGCAGCATGTTTCATAATGGCATTTTTGGGAAATCTATCTGCTAAAAATCCAGAGGGAGAAAACATAAGAATAAAAGGTAGAAGTATGAGTGCGTTTACAACTGTTGTAAGCACAATAAGCAAGTCTCCATCATATATCTTAAAGATGGTGTTTTGTATGATAATTTTATGCCCTAAATCTGTAAAAGCATTTAAAAACACAACTATTAGGTAGTTTATTACCCCTACAATTTTAAACATTTAGTCTACTAACTCACTTGCTAAAATTGTACTCCAACCTTCGTAAAAGCCATCCTCTTTTTTTACAGCTTCAAATATCTCATTTACTGTTTTTCTTACCTCATCAGATGTTAAAGCATGTTTTTTTACTAGAGCAATACCAAAATCAAACTCTTCACTCTCTATATCATCTTTAAAAGAGACTCCCTCAAGAGCTAAAGTATTTAAAAAACGATTTTTTTGTGTTGGGGTAAGAAAAGAGATATAATGCTCAACTGCTCTTTTTACTTCAAGGTCATCCTCTTCTTCTTTGAGTAAAAAGATAATTTTTTCACTTTGTATATGTGCTAGTTCTAACTCCGATGGAGTAAGGTTTTTATGATGAAAGTCCCATTTATTATCTTTTACAACACTACTCTCAAACATATACTCATTTGCTTTTAGTATCTCTTTTACGGTACTCTCTAAACCTTTTGAATCTTGTGCATAAAAGTAAAATTCACTCCAGCCATCAACTACTCTTATACCAACAAATTTCGCTTTTTCTTCATACTCTAACGCAATAATCAAAGACTCTTTCATCTCTAAAAACTCTTCATAAGCCTCTGATTCATTCTCATTTGCATCAAACTTTACAAAAATACTAAAAAGCCATGAATACTTTTGACTATACGCAAACGCATTCATATCAACTTCTATATTTACATCAACACCATCTTCTACTCTTTGAAAAAACTCTCTCATATACTCTCAATTATTTGTAATTTATTAACTTATTATATCTAATTTTAGTCCAATATTAAATTCACTCTCTATAAGCTTATGTTTTAGTTTGCTTCTAAGTCTATAAAGGAGGGTTCTTAAAGAGGTATTATTGACATTTTCTCCCTCCCAGATTTTCTCTTCGATAGTTGTGAATTTCACAGTTCTACCTTTAGCATCTATGAGTAATTTAAGTAAGTTTGTCTCTTTTATAGTTAATTTAATAGGCTTATTTTTATAAAGTAACTTGTTCTCTTCTATATCAAACAGATAGCCTTTTCCAATATCTATATACTTTCTACTCTCTACTTGTGCCTCTTCTTTATTTTGGATCTTATACAATGCCAACTTTAACATTGCTCTAAGTTCATCATCTTTATGTGGTTTTATTAGATAACCTATTGGGTTGGTTTTTATTGCCTTAGACATAGTATCTTCATCTTTATAAGCAGTAAGGTAGATAAGAGCTATATCAGAATGTAAACTCTCATAAAGTTCTATACCATTAATAGACTCATTTAAATTTATATCCATCAAGATAAGATTAACATCATAAGCTTCTAAAAACTTTTTTGCCATATGCGAGTTTGTAGCGTACTCTACTACATTATAACCTAATGCCCCAATACTGCTACTCAGTGACATTGCAACCAAACTTTCATCTTCTACGATTAATATATTTAAATTATCCATTTTTATCTTCCCATGTTATTATTACTTTAGTTCCATTATTTGATTCTATCTTTATATCACCAAGAAGTTGTTTTAATACCAGCGTTTTAACAATTTGTAAACCTAGAGAATCTGTGACTTTTTCTTGGAATCCGGCTCCATTATCTTCAACTATAAGATTAATTATATTTTTTTCTTCATAGAGTTTAATACTAATCTCATCATCACTTTTAAACACTTTAGTCAATATATTACTATCAAAAGCATACTTCATTGAGTTCGTTACTAATTCATTAACAATTAGTCCGAAGTAAACAAGTTTATCAACTTCTAGTTCATGATCTATATGACACTCTATCTCTATCTTCTTTAAAAAGTTATTATTTAAGTTATTTACGATATTTGTACAGTACTCATGTGTAGAAATATTTTTATCACTTCCATCAACATTTAAATTCTCATAAAGATTAGAGATAGATATTATTCTATTTTTAGTCTCAATGAGTTCATTTTTAGTTCGACTTAGTTTTGTTTTAGAGATTTGAAGATTTAACAATGACAAAACCATTTGAAGATTGTTTTTAACTCTATGGTTTAACTCTTTATACAGAGTATCTTTTTCATGAAGAGATTCTTTTAACTCTAAAGTCTGCTCATCCACTAACTTACTCAGTTTCACTTGTTTTTCTTCTTGAAGTTGCATAATACGATTGTCGGACTCATTTTTGTCTTCAGCCAAAATCTTCATACGGTGTGCTAGTGCTATAGAAAAAAGTAAAGCTTCAAGCACAAAGGCTACTTCATTAGCATAGTAAAAGTGCTTGGTTATATCTATAATACCCATAGACTTAATAACGGACATAATAAGAGAGATAATAACAAAAGTCCAACCAGCTATATAAAATTTCGCTTGTCGCTCTCCTCTGTAAAGTGCATAAAACGCAGCAAAGATAATAATAAAACCAAGTGGTATATATAGAGCAATAACATTAAGATTAAAGACAATATTATCATAACTTAAGATGATAATAACAGGAGAAAGATAAAGATATGTCTTTAAAATACCGTTCAACCTCTCAAATCTATGCATATTTAAAAACTCTATCGTAAAGAGAATAATAGGAATAATCAAAATAGATATATATGCAAATGTTGCTTTTGACACCTCTAGCGAGAGCGTATTTGAAAAAAAGTATAGTTGTGCGATACCTAAATAAATAACTTGAAAAATCACAAGACCAAAAAGATAGATAACATAGTACATATAGGCTTTATCTTTAGTAAAAATATAAATCATTATGTTATAAAGTAACAGTGTTATAATGATAGTAAAAAATATATAGAGATAGAGTTTATGCTTTTGGTCATTGAGGATAAAGTCATTTTTATTCCAAACAACAAGTTTAGCAATCAATGATGAAATTCTTGAGTGTGCTTTTACATAGTATGTTCGTTCTTCATGTGCTTTAAGAGTAACTTCAAAGATAGGATTTATACTAAACCTATTGTCTTTCATATGCAGTTTCCCATCAATAGTTTTTCTTAAACCATCATAGAAATATATATCTTCAACTTCTTGATTATCATACTCTATTAGTTTATGTAGTGGCTTATCTTCACTGTTTTTGAGTTTAAATTTTATCCATATAGACTGCATATCAACATATCCAAGGCTAATAACTTCTTTATGATAAGGTATAAACTTTTTGTCTAAAACACCTGTTATATCTGGAATGTTATATTTGTCTACATAGATAGAAGATTTGGAGAGGATATCTACACCTGAGGTCTTAGAATCAATATTTATGGCATAAAGATTAATACTAATTAAGCTTAAAAAAAATATTTTTAATATATTTGTTTTTATTATCATACTGCTATTCTAGCATTTTACCTATAGGCTTGTCTATCCCAAAACATAACTCTTTTGCTATGTACCAATCAGCTATACCTTGGTCTGTATATTGATACTCTCTTTGAGATGGAGGAATTACACTGTTTCGTAATTTTGAACGGATGATACCTATGATGATAAAGAAAAGCGAAAATGTAGCAATCGCTACAAAATAATCATATAAATACCACATAATAAGACCGATTATAATTGTGCCAAACTGCAAGAAAACTCTTAAAGTATAGGCAACTATTTTACACTTTTTAGTATGTAGTTTTGGTGTTGGTTCAATCTGTTCTAAAAAATCTGTTTGCATGTGAGAAGTATAACAAACAATCTGTTTCTAATTCTTAAATTAGATATTGACTAAACTAACTTTAGTCATTTAAGCTAAACTTACTTGATATTTCAGACAACTATTAACTTTTTTTCGCTAAAATACAATAAATTAATCAAAAAAGGATTTAAAAATGGCAAAACATCAGTTTCAAACAGAAGCAAATCAAATGTTACAATTAATGATTCACTCATTATATTCAAACAAAGAAATTTTTATAAGAGAATTAGTATCAAATGGTTCAGATGCACTAGATAAGTTAAATATGTTAGTTCTAACAGATGCAAAATATAAAGATATTACATTTAACCCTCGCATTGACATTGTCGCAGATAAAGAAGCAAAAACTTTAACAATCAGAGATTCTGGTATCGGTATGAATGAAGAAGATTTAATGAATAACCTTGGTACTATTGCAAAATCTGGTACTAAAGCATTTTTAGAAAATCTTTCAGGGGATCAAAAAGAAGATTCTAACCTTATTGGTCAGTTTGGTGTTGGTTTTTATGCTTCTTTTATGGTTGCAAGCAAGGTTGAGGTAACTACAAAAAAAGCAGGTGAAGAACAAGCATTTTTATGGACTAGTACAGGAAATGGCGAGTTTGAGATAGAGAACACAACAATGGAAGGTTTTGGAACACAAATTGTCCTTCACCTTAATGATGATGAAGATGAATTTTTAGAAGTTCACCGTATTGACACTATTGTTAAAAAATACTCTAATCACATTCCTTTTCCTATTTTTATGGATAAAGAAAAGCATATTCCAGCTGTTATGGATGACGAGGGAAAAGAAGAATTAGAACCATCTAAAACTGAGATAGAAAATGAACAAATCAACAAGGCAAATGCACTTTGGACGATAGGGAAAAAAGAGATAAGTGATGATGAATATAAAGATTTTTATAGCTCTATCGCTCACTCAAGTGAAGACCCACTTATGTGGATGCATAACAAAGCAGAAGGTGCTGTAGAGTATACTACACTTTTCTACATTCCGTCTAAAGCCCCAATGGACCTCTTTAGAGTTGATTATCAAACAGGTATCAAGCTTTACATCAACCGTGTTTTTATCACAGATGATGAAAAAGAGCTTATGCCTACATACTTGCGTTTCTTGCGTGGAGTAATTGACTCAAAAGATTTACCACTCAATGTTAGTCGTGAGATTTTACAATCAAACGCAGTGATGAATAAAATCAAAAATGCTTCTGTAAAAAAAGTTTTATCAGAACTAGCAAAAATGTCTAAGAAAAAGCCAGAAGATTACAAAAAATTCTATGCTGAATTTGGTAATGTACTTAAAGAGGGGCTTTACAATGACTTTGCAAACCGTGAAAAAATCTTAGAACTTTTACAATTTAATCATTTAGATTCTAATGAAGTTATTACAATTGAAGATTATGTGAAAAATGTTGATGCAGAGAAAAAAGAGATTTATTATCTTGCTGGTAAATCTTCACTTTCATTGCTTAAAAATTCTCCAGCATTAGAAAGATTTAAGTCTCGTAACATTGATGTACTTGTTTTAAATGAAGAAGTTGATACTATTATCTTCCCAATGGTAACAGAGTATAAAGAGTATAAACTTATCAATGTAACTGATGCAAAATTTGAAGAGAGTGAAGAAGACAAAAAAGCTGAAGAAGAAGTAGCAAAAACTTACGAAGGTCTTGCAAAAGAGTTTAAAGATACTTTAGGTGAATCAGTTAAGTCTGTTGAGACAACTTCTGAGCTTGTCGACTCTCCTGTAGCTATAAAGATAGACAAAGAAGACCCAGCATATCAAATGGCTCAAATGATGAAACAAATGGGACAAGATACTGGTGCACCAGACCCAGCTCCGATTTTAATGATTAACCCTAAACATGAGTTAATTATAAAGTTAAAAGATTCAGCGGATCAAAACTTAATTGCAGATGCTGCACATGTTCTACTAGACCAAGCAAAACTTTTTGATGGTCAAGAACTAGCCGATACTGCAGATTTTATTTCACGCTTAAATAGAATCATCTCTAAAGCATTATAAACATTAATTTGCTTAGATTAATGGGTGCTTTTGTAGCACTCATTAAATTTCATATCAATATCACTAACAAACTAAACTTCCTATAAGGAAATGATGATATCTTATACTTATGGATGAAAATAATTTAATCAGCACTGAAGAATCAAAGGTAAAAGATGCCCACTCTCTTCTAAAACAAGCTAAAAAATTATACCTTAATTTTTTTGATGTAAATTACACCTACTCCCCACTAGAAGCATCTCAAGAACTCGGTTTAGAATCAGAACTTGTACAACAATTAGTCCAAGAGTATGTAACGCAACTTTTGCAAGCAAATATATCCTTTCGTGAGTATTTAACAGATTTTAAACACTTACAAAAAGACAATCAAGAGTTAGATTTCACGCCTTTTCAAAATTTAGCCCATAAAAACTTAGGTGTAGCAAGAAATTTGCGTATCAAAGATTGTGAAGATATTTTGCATGGAATGATGAATGAAGATAACCTAGATTATCTCAGTGTTCTTATAGAAGTTTTAGAATCTTGTGCTATAAAGTTAAGCCCAACTACTGCGTTTAATTATTTTAAAGAATGAGAGATTTGCTCTAGCTTTCCTTTTGGTTTTACACTACTTTGCATATCTTTTTTAATAGGCAAAGCAAAAGCAAGAAGTATAAATACAAACGAAAAAACTACTCCTGCTAAAACACTTAGTACAAGTTTTAGTTTAAAATCTTGCATTTTTAACCTTGCTTTTGCTCATGTGTCATATAAACCCAAAACTCTTTATGAGAAAGTCCTTTGTTCAAAAAATAGATTTGTAAGACAGTCACTCTATATAGAGTAATTAACATCTTAGCAAAAGGAATAAAAAGGCTCATACCAACTAACATAGACTGCTCTTTATCGCCCTTAGACTCTATCATCTCTTTCATTCCAATGTTATTACTTAAATATATTCCAAAAAGAATTGAAAATGCAAAATTAAGTATCAATCCAAAAATAACATATGCCATAAGGTCTTGTTCGTTCATTCCAGCTATCATTCTATTCAAATCCTTGTCATTTCAAAAATACAATTATATCAGATTTTTCCATAACTACCATAAAGGCACTTCCCAAAAATTGTAATCAATAATCAAAAAGTAACAACTAGCCTACTCTTAAAAGAAATATCCCGCGTCAAAAACTATATTTAAACATATTTATACTATACTAAATTTAACAAATTATGAAAAAGGTAATTTATGGAAACTAACCTCATAGTAGAAGGGTTTAAATTTATGGGATTAGGAATGGGAACTGTTTTCTTATTTTTAATCATTATGATACTCGCTATGTACGCTCAAGCATATATTGTAGATAAATATTTTCCTGAGCCAAAAGCAGTTGATGCTTCTGGAGCAACACAAAAAGATAATAAAAAGATAGTTGCAGCTATAACAGCTGCAATAAAACATCATAGAGAAGGTTAAGGATTAAAATGGCTAAAAAATTTATAGATGTAATGGATACAAGTTTTAGAGATGGTTTTCAGTCAGTTTTTGGTGGTCGTGTACTTATGGATGATTTTCTTCCAGCAGTAGAAGCCGCTAAGATTGCAGGTTTAAACCACTTTGAATTTGGTGGTGGAGCACGATTTCAATCGTTGTACTTTTACTTAAGAGAAGATGCATTTGAAATGATGGACAAATTTCGTAAAATTGTTGGTCCTGATGCAAACCTTCAAACATTGGCTCGTGGTGTAAACACTGTAATGTTAGATACTGGTTCAAAAGAACTTATCGATTTACATGCAAAAATGTTTAAAAAGCATGGAACAACAACAATTCGTAACTTTGATGCACTTAATGATGTTGAAAACTTAAAGTATTCAGGTGAAAGAATCGTTCATCATGGCTTAAAGCATGAGATAGTTGTTACTATGATGGATTTACCACCGAGTTGTCACGGTGCTCATGATGTTGCTTTTTACGAAAAAACACTTCGTGACATTTTAGAAAGTGATATTCCATATGATAGTATCTGTTTTAAAGATGCATCTGGTACTTCAAATCCTAAAAAAGTATTTGACACTATTACAATGGCTCGTAAACTTATCCCAGAAGATATGCACCTGCGTTTACATACACATGAAACTGCTGGTGTTTCTGTTGCTTCGTACTTAGCAGCTCTTGATGCTGGTGTAGATGGTATAGATATGGCAGTTTCACCTGTTAGTGGTGGTACTTCTCAACCAGATATCTTAACTATGCTTCATGCAACAAAAGGGATGAACCTAGACCTTGGTGGCTTAGAGATTGAAAAAATCTTAACTTATGAAAAAGAGATGCAAGAGTGTTTGAGTGACTATTTTATGCCACCAGAGGCGACTATGGTATCTCCAATCATTCCATTCTCACCAATGCCAGGTGGTGCACTTACTGCAAATACACAAATGATGCGTGATAATGGTATCTTCGATAAATTTCCAGAAGTTATTGCTGCTATGACAGAAGTTGTTGAAAAAGGTGGTTATGGTACTTCTGTAACTCCAGTAAGTCAATTTTACTTTCAACAAGCACTTAACAATGTTATGCAAGGTCCATGGGAAGCAATTGCACCAGGATATGGAAGAATGGTTCTAGGGTATTTTGGTAAAACACCAGTTGCTCCAGATCCTGAGATAGTAAAAATAGCTTCTGAGAAACTAAATTTATTGCCAACAACTGAAAAAGCACTTGACTTAGCAGATGCTGATCCTAAGAAATCTTTAGAGAGCTGGATTGTCAGACTTAAAGAAGAAGATATTGAAATCACTGAAGAAAATATCTTCATTGCAGCTGCATGTCAAGACAAAGGTATCGCATTTCTACAAGGAAAAGGCGAATTAAAAGTACGAAAGTTATCAGAAATGAAAGAAGATTGTGAAGGAAGTTCAATGGGTAGTGGAAATTATACAGTAGTAGTAGATGGTCAAAAGTTTAGTGTTCAAGTTGCTGAGGGTGACGCAGACATTCAAATAACAGAAGTTAATGGTGAAGCTGTAGCAACACCTAGTAAACATGTTCCAGTTTCAACTGGTGATGGTGTTGAGATAAAAGCACTACTTCCAGGAAGTGTTTGGAAAATTGTAGCTAATCCAGGTCAAAGTGTAAATGAAGGTGATGTGATTATGATTCTAGAGTCTATGAAAATGGAGATAGATGTTGTTGCACCAAAAGGCGGAGTTGTTAAATCTATAAATGTTGCTACAAATGATAAAGTTGTAGAAGGTCAAGTCGTAGCTGTTATAGGATAATTGGATTATGAAAAATATTGTAATTAAATTTCTTGCACTTATGATGCTTTTTGCATTTACAAGTGCTTCAGCGAACGAACATGCGACAGCGAGTTCTGATAAAATGTCTACACACAAAGAAGAAACTTATAAGTCTCAATCATTTAGTAAAATGGTTTCAGGATTTTTAGCTTCAACTGGTGTTGTTGCACTAATTAGTCCAAACCCTGATGAAGTAAATTCTCAAGGTGAAAAAATGAGCAACTTTCACAAAGGTCTTGGTCGTGTGATTATGATTTTAATCACATTTTTACTATTTTGGCTTGCTATTGCTAAGGGTTTTGAGCCTCTTTTACTTCTCCCTATTGCGTTTGGTGGTTTTCTAGCCAATATTCCTGTTGCCAACATTGCAGGAGCTCATGGTTTCCTCGGTGTTATATACAACATGGGACTTGCTAATGAAATGTTTCCTATTATCATCTTTATGGGAGTCGGTGCTATGACTGACTTTGGTCCTCTTCTTTCAAACCCTAAAACAGCACTCCTTGGTGGAGCTGCTCAGTTTGGAATTTTTGGAACACTTGTTGGTGCAGTTGCACTCTCTCAAGCAGGGTTTGTTGATTTTACACTCCAACAAGCATCAGCAATTTCTATTATTGGTGGAGCGGATGGTCCAACATCTATCTTTATTGCTACTAAACTTGCACCTGAACTTCTAGGAGCCATTGCTGTTGCATCTTATTCATATATGGCGATGGTACCTATTATCCAACCTCCTATCATGAAGGCACTTACAACTGATGCTGAGCGTAAGATAAAGATGACTACACTCCGTCATGTATCTCGTTTGGAAAAACTTGTTTTTCCAATCTTAGTTCTTTCTCTTGCTATCTTAGTTTTACCAGAGTCAACACCACTTATCGGTGCATTTATGTTTGGTAACTTCTTAAAAGAGTCTGGTGTTGTTGAGCGTCTTAATGATACTCTTCAAAATTCACTTATAAATACTGTAACTATTTTCTTAGGTCTTGGTGTTGGTTCTAAACTAGCAGCAGATCAGTTCTTGGTTCCTGATACTATGTTTATTATGGCTCTTGGTATCATAGCATTCTCAGTTGGTACTGCTTCTGGTGTTATCATGGCTAAAATCATGAACCTTTTCCCAGGACATAAAGTAAACCCACTTATCGGTTCAGCTGGTGTATCAGCAGTTCCAATGGCAGCTAGAGTTTCAAATAAAGTTGGTATGGAGTATGACCGTACTAACATGCTTCTAATGCATGCAATGGGTCCAAATGTTGCAGGTGTTATCGGTTCAGCAGTTGCAGCTGGTGTTCTTATCTCTTTATTTGCTAAATAGTCTTTAGCAAATATCTTTTTTAGATGTGCCTTCAGCACATCTACTTCTTCATGTGAAACTATTTATTCATTATAGAAACAATAAGAGGAATAATATCGTGACTCTTAGTTTTATCTACAAAACCTTCTGCACCTAAGACTTCTGCCTCTCTCTTGTTATTATTACCTGTCATTGAACTATTAACTATAATAGGTATATGTTGAACTACTGGATTAGCTTTTAATGTTTGAATAACAGTAAAACCTGACATTTCAGGCATCTCTATATCCGTTATAATTGCAGGAATATTTTCTATTTGTTCACCCAATTCATCAATATAATCTACAAGTTTTTTCCCATTATCAAATATTTTTATATCAATTTTGGCATGCTTAAAAATCTGTATCAATGCTCTTTGCGCTGTTTTAGAATCTTCTGCTATAAGTACAGTTCCATTTTGAAGTTTAGCTGGCAAAACAATACCTTGTAGATTTAAAGCATCTTCATCTACATTTACCATTGCTTGCGGTATAACATCTGAAAGAAACTTTTCATAGTCTAAAATAAGACAAAGACTTCCATCTTCGAGCCTTGTATCATTCATAACCAAACCATCATCTTTTAGTCTATATCCATCAGGTGCATGCATCTCATTCCAGTTCTTTTTTATCACCCTAAAAGCAGACATAATCCTTAAACCTATAATCACGCCATTAAAGTCACATATCAAGATATTTGATCTCTGCACTTCTTCTTTACTTAGTGAAACACCAAGCCATGATGGAAGATTTAAAATAGGTATCTGTAAATTACGAAGAACTATTGTACCTTCTAAAAGAGGATCAGAAGATGGAATCTGAGTAATATAATGATTTTTAGCTTCCACCACTTCTCTTGTTTTGAAAACATTTATAGCATAATATGCAGACTCTTCACTCTCACTCACTCGAAAAACTAAAAGTTGAAGTTCGTTATTTTTTGCCAGATTTGTCGCGGCATCAACATTATCCAATACAGACATAAATACCCTTTTGTTAAATATCCTTTATAATATCTAAAATAAAATGAAATAAGCATAAATATTAATAATGAAATGCTAAAATTACTATATTCATAAAAAGGAATATACACTTGAAACTGATTATCATCCTACTATTAACATACTCTGCCCTATTTTCAAAAATTTATTATTCTAAAGTAGACCCTTATGAGCTAAGATACATATCATCCAATGTTTCTGGTTTAGTTGAATTTATTGATGAAAATATGATTGGTAAAAAGCTCTCATCTAAAGCCTACTTAAAGATAGATGCTAAACTTAACAATAAAGAATTATTTTCAGTCATTCAAAAAATTTCAATTTTAAAAAATACTGTTAATGTCAATGAAAAAATCTTAATAAATCTTAAAAAAGCACTCACCAAAAAGAAAGAAAACTATAAGCAAATTGAAAACTTAAAAATAAAATCTCGAATAGAAAAAGATAAAGAATTCTACGATTTAGTAACAAGCCAAAATGCTTATTTAAGTACTCAAAAAGAGATAAACACTCTTAAAACACAAATATATGATTTAGAATTAAGAGAAGCGCAGTTGCAAAGAAATATAAGTGATAAATCATTAAGTGCTAAAGATTATACGCTTTATTCTATAGATGTTAAAGTTGGTCAAGTTGTTAATATCTCCACATTACTAGCAAAAATTGCGGATACTTCAAGAGCAATTCTAACAATCTATCTTGACGAAGAAGATATGTTAAACGCAAGGCATAAAATAATCTATATCAATAATAAAAAAACAAATTATAAAGTAGATAGAATTTTAAATATCGCAGACAGTAAAAATATATCTAAATATAAAGCACAGATTATCATAAAAGCACCAGCACTTTTTTCAAAACTTGCTAAAATAGAGCTAAGAGATAAATAGTATGAGTAATACTACTGCTTGTCCACTTGATTGTTATGATGCATGTTCAATTATTTATGAAAGTGACAAGATAAAAGCCAATCAAGTTGGCTTGACACAAGGCTTTTTATGCCCTCACCTCAATCACTACACAAAACATAACACGATAATTACACCAAGATTTCAGGGCAAAGAGATAAGCATGGATGAGGCGCTTCTTAAACTACAAGATATTATATCTTCATCGTATGCAAGTGAAATACTACACTATCGAGGGAATGGTAACTTTGCACTTATGCAAGAAGTAACTGATCATTTCTTTGCTTCACATGGTTCTTTTTTAACTGATGGCACACTCTGTGATGGAGCAGGTGAAGCTGGCATTTTGGAAGGTCGAGGAAGTCATAATAATATGACAACACAAGAGATAGCAAAGGCAGAAGTTGTCATATTTTGGGGAAGAAATCCACATACAACTTCCTCACATCTTTTACCTCTTATAAAAGACAAAACAGTTATTGTTATAGACCCCATAAAAACAAAAATAGCAAAAAATGCAGATCTTTATATACAGATAAAACCTCATACTGATTTATATCTAGCTATGTTACTCACGCGTTTTTTACATATTAACGATGCCTGTGATGAAGCTTATTTAGAAAAGTATGCAAGTGAATTTGAAGAGTATTATGAGCTAACGCAAGGTATTAGAATCAAAGCAACTTTAGAGAGCATGGATGTAACTCTTGGACAGATTGGAAAAATCATAGAAATGGTGCAAGATAAAAAAGTAGCTATTATTTGTGGTGTTGGCATACAAAAGTATGCAGATGGAGCAGATGTCATGCGAGCTATCGATGCTTTTGGAGTTGCTTTAGGGCTTTTTGGAAAAGAAGGTTGTGGTGTAGCCTACTTGGGTAATTCAAAAGCCAATATCATTTCTCCTTTTTATTCAAAATCAAAAAAAGTTTCTAAGGTAAACACCCCTTTTGATGATTTTAAAACAGTATTTATCCAAGGTGCAAATCCCTTGGCACAAATGCCAAACTCAAACCGTGTCCAAGAGTCAATCTCAAGAGTAGAAAATATAGTCTATTTTGGACTTTATGAAAATGAAACAAGCCACAGAGCAACGCTGGTTTTACCTGCCAAAATTTTCTTGGCTAAAGATGATATTCGTACTTCTTATTCAAACGACTCTTTTTTTGTCATGAAAAAACAATATGATAGTGAATTTGGTATCAGCGAATATGACTTAAGTAAATACCTATGTGCTGCGTTTGACATCCAAATCAAATCAGAACAAGAGTATCTCGATTACTTTAAAACATTTAGTTTAACGCAAGATGATTCGACACTTGAAGTAAAGCAAAGAGAAAAAAATCCTTATGCAAATGGATTTGACACTGATGATGGTGAATTTGTATTTTTAGAAGAGTATGAAAAACTCAATGACATCAGCGAAGATAGGTTCCACCTTATTACTCCAAAAAGTGCCACAAGTTTAAACTCTCAGTTCAATCGTGAGCAATATGTTTATCTTCATAGTTCTTTAGGCTTTGCACAAAATAGCATTGTAGAACTATCTTCTGCAAGTGGAAATATAAAACTGCCTGTAAAACACAACGATGACTTAAGAATAGACTGTCTTTTAATCTATAGTGGGACAAAAGGTGTAAATAAATTAACATCTTCGAAACATTCACTTGATGGTAAAAGTGCCATTTATCAGGAAAACATTATTAGTATTCAATAATAAAATTTCTTAATGTATAATTCAAAGTTATTTTGCTAAAATAATCAAATAAGTAAATAAATAAGGTTTATAATGGGAAAAAGTGACTTAACTTGCCAAGTACTCGACAATTATGAACTTGAAGAAGTAAATATTACTTCTTTAGAATATAATAATATCCTTGAGATTCAAAAAAAGATACTAGGTATGATTGCTTCTCGTGGTCATTACAAAACTATCTTAGAAAACTTGTGTACCTTAGCCGAAAAATTACTTCCTAATTCTGTCGCTTCAATAATGCTCATTGATAAAGGAACTGGTCTTATGAGTGTCCTCTCAGCTCCATCCATACCACAAGTAGGGCATGATGCACTTAAAAACTTACAACCTGGTTCTGGTGGTGGCTCTTGTGGAAATGCTGTTTTTCATAACGAAGCACAGTATATAGTCAACACTTTTGAAGATGGAAGATGGAAAGACTTACGAAAAGTTGCCGTTGATTTTAATCTTTGTTCTTGTTGGTCTATGCCAGTAAGAGATGAAGACAATAAAGCAATCGGAACCTTTGCTCTCTCATCTTTTGAACATCGTTCTCCTGCACCATTTCATAAAAAGCTTCTTGAAACTGCAGCTTCAATCGTCAATATTGTTTTAAAAAATAAAGAAAATGAGCGAAAGATAGAACAGATGGCATTTCATGACTCCTTAACAGGTCTTTATAACAAAGCATACCTTGAAAAATTACTAACTGAATATAAAAACAAGACTCTTATCTTACTTAATGTAAATAATTTCAGCTATATTAACTCTGCTTATGGTTTTGAATTCGGAGATAAACTTCTTAAAGAAATTGCTAAAATACTTGAAAATAACTTTTCTACTCAAGCGACTTGTAGAGTGAATTCTGATGAATTTGCACTTCTTTTTAATGAACAAATAGATATTAAAACTATGGTCACAGATATCAAAAAATGCTTCTACTCCCAAGAAATAAATATAGATAATATTAACATTAATATATCTTTTTCATATGGTGCGGCCCATGGAAGTACAAATAAACTTAGAAACAGTGCATTTGCATTAAAACAAGCAAAAGAAAATGGTAAAAACAATCTTTACATCTATAATCAAGATGAAAAAAGCACTAATAATATTCAAAGAGAATCATTTATCGAAATGAATAATCTTTTACATAATGCACTCAACGAAGATAGAGTTGTACCCTACTTTCAAGGTATCCACCATAACACCACAAAACAGATTATAAAGTTTGAGTCATTAGCAAGAATTATTGATAATGATGAAATCATATCACCTTATAAGTTTTTAGAACCTGCTAAACTCTCTGGTTTACTTCCCGAAATAACAAAAGTAATGGTTGAAAAAACTTTCAAAATAATGTCCGAAAATGATTATATATTTTCTCTCAATATTACAGAAGATGACTTAAATCAAAACTATTTAAGTGATTATCTCCAAACGCAAGCTCTACTTTATAAAATCAATCCAAATCGTGTTATCATAGAAATATTAGAGGGTATTAGTTCAGATGGAAAGAAAAATCATATTAAACAACTCAAAAAACTAAAATCTCAGGGCTATTCAATAGCTATAGATGATTTTGGAACAGAGTATTCTAACTTTGAGAGAGTTTTAGATTTGGATATTGACTTTTTAAAAATAGATGCGAAATATATCAAAGACATTCATACAAACAAAAAAAGTTATGAGATTACAAAAGCAATCTCATTTTTTGCTAAGAACACAGGTATTCCATGTATTGCAGAATTTGTACACAACAAAGAAGTACAAGAAGTCATCGAGGAATTAGGTATAGATTATTCTCAAGGATATTATTTTTCAGAGCCTACAGATAAACCAATAAGCAAAGAGTAATTTTACCCCATTGGGTATAAAATTTCTTCATGAACTCTATCACAAGCCTTTAAAACTTCCTCACTCAACTCTAAATCCATCGCATCTAATGTCGCGTCTAGCTGTTGCGCAGTTGTTGCACCTACAATGGTTGATGCCACAAAACTAAACTGTTTTGACCATGCTGTTGCCATCGTAACTGGGTTTAAACCGGCTTCATTAGCTATTTTGATATACTTTTGTGTAGAAGCTAAAGTTTTCTCATTCATAAAACGCTCTGCCATCATTCTTTGACGCTTATCTTTAGACTTTAAATAAGCACTAAATCGTCCTTCACTGTTATGTGCTTGGTTATACTTTCCACTCAGCACCCCACCTGCTAATGGTGAATAAGGAAGTAAAGATATTTGCTCTTTTTGTGCTAATGTTGAAAGTTCATCTAAAAAACGACGGTTAAGAAGTGAAAAATTATTTTGTATAGATTCAAATCTAGCATAACCTTTAAACTCACTTGTCATCAGAGCCTTACTTGTTCCATAAGCTGTGTCATTAGATGTTCCAATGTAGCGAACCTTTCCACTGCTCACAAGTCTATCAAAAGCTTTTAAACTCTCCTCTATTGGTACAATCGTATCAGGCCAATGCATTTGATAAAGGTCGATGTAATCCGTCCCTAAACGCTTCAAACTTCCCTCAATAGCTCTCTCAATGTGGAAACTATCAATTGCTGTTAAACCATGACGAATAGGTGGTACAAACCAACCATTTGCAGCTCCTGCAACTTTAGTAGCTAAGATGATACTATCACGAGGTTTTGTTTTTAGCCATCGTCCGACTATCTCTTCTGTAATTCCTGCAAGTTCTCCTGATGGAGGCACAGGATAAAGTTCAGCAGTATCATAAAAATTCACTCCTCTATCATAAGCTTTATCCATAATTTCAAAGGCAACTTTTTCATCTGGAGTCTGTGTACCAAAAGTCATCGTCCCTAAACAAATAGGACTCACTCTTAACCCACTTTTACCAATATATCTATATTCCATATCTCTGCTCGCTTTTTATATAAGTGCCTGACCATAATAGCGGAGTTTTGCCTTGTATATTATAGTTTCTCTTCTCATTAAATATGTCATTTATTATGGTTAGACACTTAAGTTTGGACTTAATAGTAAAAACGGGTGCATAATTTTCTACTTTTTCTTATAATTCACAAGATAATAGTCAACTAGATTTACCTTCAAATTTTTACTCAATC
>JASFZD010000151.1:0-15227 GCA_045046645.1 Sulfurimonas sp.
CCAATTCATAGATATAAAGATAAAAGTCTTGAAGAATTATTGCCTTGGAATGTTAAGCTGGATTAGGTTACTGTAGGGGTATCAGACTTTGTGGATACTGATAAAGAAGCCCCTACAAATGGAGTAATTTTACTTTCATTATAAAACATATAGTCATAAGACATACCAATATAATTTGAATCAACACCATCTTTTGAATTTCCATGACCTAATGTTAAACCTACACGACCATAATCAAAGTAATTTTCCAGTTTAATTGCCTCATAGGTTGTGTTGTCAGAACCAGATTCGCTTGCATTTGCTCCACTAGTAAGGTTTGTTGCAGTTGCCGTTGAACTTGTATGCATTGCTCCAAATTCAGCTCCTATTGTTGTATCGCCAACTTTACCTGCCATAGCAGCTGTACTTCCCATTAATAGTAGCGATGCTAATACTAAACTTTTTTTCATTTATACTTCCTCAAATAGTTTTTATGTGAACATAACCTATAGGTTGTTACATAATTTTTACTATATCTCTAAACTTATAACACTAAACTTAACTTATAGGTTATATATTGAAAGAATATTCAGAAGTAACAATTAGTATCATTGAAAAACATTATCAAGAGATATCAAAGAATGTTAAGAAAGTGCGATTAAGTAAGAAGATGACACAGGAGGCTGTAGCTTTGGCTATGGGTTTTACTACTGCTACATTTTACACAAATGCTGAAAACTTTAAAAGGGGTAAGCATTTTAATTTAGAACATATAATAAAATTATCATATATTTTAAAATGTGATATTGCTGAGTTGATAAGTTGTACTCAAGAGAACATTGAAAATGATTTGAAAAATTTTAAATAGCAAGGTTAAAACCTTGCTTCCGAATAGCTTACAAAAAAATCTCAACCGCTCTTTTTAAATCCTCTTTTGTATCTATTCCAAACCCAGTTGAAGCTACTTTTACCATACTGATTTTCTTCTGATGATAGACTGCACGCAGTTGTTCTAGCTTTTCTATATCTTCTATGGGAGCATCACTTAAAGAACAAAACTCTTTTAAACTTTTTTTAGAAAACCCATAAATCCCGATATGTCCAAAATACTTTGCACCACCACCTTGGTTGTAAGGAATGAGTGAACGAGAGAAGTAGATAGCATTTTCTTCGTCATCAAGTACAACTTTTACAAGGTTTGGGTCCTTTGCAGAGTCTGCATTTATGGCATTGTAACAACTTCCCATGATAAAAGGTTCTTTGTTTTTTTGAGCATTTTTGAGTTTTTTCATAAGTGACTCAACAGCATCCGGCTCTATAAAAGGCTCATCTGCCTGAACATTTATGATAAGTTCATTATCGTCCAGATTTAAAATAGTGGCACACTCATGGATTCTATCTGTTCCACTTTTATGTGTCGTTGAGGTAAGCATCGCTTCTATGCCATGTTCCTTACAAGTCTTTACGATTAAGTCATCATCAGCTGCCACGACAACTCTGTCTAGGTGTGCTACTCTTTGTGCAGTTCTTACGACCATCGGTAAGCCACCAATATCTGCGAGTACTTTTTGTGGAAAACGAGATGATGCTAAACGAGCAGGAATAATAATCATAATTTAATGCCTCTTTGATATAATTACATTATTATATCTCAAGGTACTTAAAAGATGCTACTTTATCAACCAGAATCAGGCTACTGTTACAACAGCGATTCTATTTTTCTTTATGATTTTATAAACTCTTTTAAACCAAAGGGAAAAGTTCTTGATGTTGGTGCTGGTTGTGGAATCATTGGTCTTTTAGTAGCTAGAGATAACAAAAAAGTAATACTAGAGGCTGTTGAGAAACAAGCTGCGTTTATACACTATGCAAAGACAAACGCAAGAGTCAATAAGATAAATTATAAGATGCACGAGGGCGATTTTTTAGAACTTGAAGATACCTATAAGTATGATTACATCATCTCAAACCCTCCCTTTTATCCAGAAGGTGTGCAAAAAAGTGAAGACGAAATGCTTTTTCATGCGAGATACAATATAAACTTACCTTTAGCCGATTTTTTCAAAAAAGTATCTCGTTTACTCAATCCTCATTCGCATTTTATCTTTTGTTACGATGCTACGCAATTTGGACTTATTTGTGTGGAGTTAGAAAAAGTGAAGTTAAGGATTGTAGATGTACAATTCGTCCATCCAAAGATTGATAGAAATGCATCTCTTGTGATGATTCATGCGAGAAATGGTTCAAAATCAATGATGAAAGTGCTTCCTCCTTTTATTAGTTTTGAGGGAAATGAGTTTTCACAAAAAGCACAAGATATTTATAAAAAAGCCAATACACAGAGTGTAAAATGTCAAATATAATTAAAAAAGAGTCTTATCCTTATGCCTTTGATAGTAGTGCATGTGCAACTTGTGAGGGGAGATGTTGTACGGGTGAGAGTGGATATATCTTTGTTACAAAAAATGAGATAGCGAAAATCTCTCAACTACTAAACCTGAGTGTTAATGATTTTGGAGTAAAATATCTTTATAAAAAAGGCTACAAATACTCTATCAAAGAAAACAAGGTAGAAGATTCTTATGAATGTGTGTTTTATGATAAGGCAACAAATGGATGTAAGATTTACGAAGAGCGTCCTCTTCAGTGCAGAACCTTTCCATTTTGGGATTATTATAAATCAAGAGTTGATGAGCTAAAAGTTGAATGTCCAGGAATTATAGATGAATAAAAAGTTTTTAAATCTTCTTGTTGTAGCGATGGTATCGTTACTGTTTGTTTCTTGTGCAGGTCTTACTCCAAGTAATGAAGGTCTCTCAGATGAAAAAACAAAATCTAAACTCAATAAGAGAATATATCCGCAAGAAGATACTTATATCCTTTTTGCGCTTCGTGCTGAAAAAATAGGTGATGGTAAAACGGCATCTGCACTCTTTTATGAGATGTATGAAAAATCACAACGAAAAGAGTATCTTTACAGATCTTTAAGTAACGACATTGCTTCACATAATCCTCAAAGAGTTATCGAGGTTGTTGATAGTGTTACAAAAGGCTCGATGGATGATTTTAAACTTGTTAGATTAAAGGTTGTAGCACTCCTTCAAGTACATAAATATGATGAAGCTTTACTTCTCTCAACTGCTTTGGTCGAGAAGTCTCAAACATCATCTGATTATATAATTACTAGTGATATTTATATAAAACAAAAAAAATATGATATGGCACTAAAGTACTTAGAGAGTGCCTATATAAAAGAGTATAACGAAAATGTTTTAGACAAAATGGCTATCATTATGTATGTAAATTTAGGTAGAAAAAAAGATGCAATAGCACAGCTTGAGACGCATAGTAGAATGAGAGGTTGTTCTCTGCTTATCTGTGAGAGGCTTATAGGCTTTTATAGTAATGAAAATAGTGTTGATGGGATCCTTTCTACTTATTTGAGAATGTATGAAAAGTTTAAAAATCCTAAAATTGCTTCAAAAATTATTCAGATATATGGCTATAAAAAAGAGTATTTGAAAATGGTAGATTTTTTAGAAAAGTCTAAAACGGATGATGAAACACTTTTACAACTTTACGCTGTAACAAAAAACTATAAAAAAGCATTTCCTCTTGCAGATAAGTTATATATAGAAAATGGAGATATTACATTTTTGGGTCAAAGTGCAATCTATGAATATGAAAGTTCTCAGAAAAAAGATGATAAAGTTATACTCAACAAAGTTATAAACAAACTTAACACTGTTGTTCTTAGCGATTCAAATCCTCTTTATGAAAACTATCTCGGCTATATTTTGATAGACCATGAAGTAAATATAAAAGAGGGGATAAGACACATTAAAAATGTTCTTAAAGTACAACCAGATTCAGCTTTTTACCTTGACTCTTTAGCTTGGGGTTATTTTAAATTAGGTCAATGCAAGAAAGCTAAAGTTATCATGGATAGAGTTGTAACCTTAGAAGGTGGTGATGACCCTGAAGTGAAGGTTCATGTGACACAAATAAATAGTTGTATACAAAAAAAGGTAAAAAATAAAAAATGATTTTAGATGATATTATAAAAAAAACAAAAGAAGATTTAGTTAAAAGAGAAAAAGAGTTTTCACTTGATTGGCTTGGTCGTTCTCTTGCGTTTAATGCAAGACAACCTAGAGATGTATTTCCATTTTTACAAGCTACACAAGAAGACCCTTATAGAATTATTAGTGAAGTAAAAAAGGCTTCTCCTTCAAGGGGTGTAATAAGAGAAGATTTTGATCCCTTGGCTATTGCACAAGCGTATGAACGTGGGGGAGCTAGTGCGATTTCTGTTTTAACAGAACCACATTTTTTTCAAGGTTCACTTGATTATCTTGGTGGTATTCGTCGTTATGTAGGCATTCCACTTCTTAGAAAAGATTTTATAGTTTCAAAGTATCAAGTTTTAGAAGCTATGGTACATGGAGCTGATTTTATCTTGCTTATTGCAGCAGCACTGAGTAAGGGTGAACTTAAAGAGTTGCTTAACTATACAAGACACTTAGGTATGGAGGCTTTAGTTGAGGTTCATGATAAAATAGACCTAACAAAAGCCATCTATGCAGGAAGTGATATCATCGGGATAAATCATAGAAATTTACAAACATTTGAGATGAATATGAATCTCTGCTATGATTTAATTCCTCTTATCCCAAATGGAAAAATTATTGTGGCAGAGAGTGGTATCTACGAACATGGGCAGTTAGAAGACTTAAGTAAGGCAGGTGTAGATGCCTTTTTAGTAGGTGAGTCTTTAATGAGAACAGATGATGAAGAAGCTGCCCTTAAAAAACTAAAATTTGGTTAGGAGAAGTAAAATGCGAAAACTGTTTATATTATCAACTTTAGGTTTAGTACTTATGTTTAGTGCTTGTACACAAGAGACACAAAATAAGCTTGGTCGTTCTTTGCAGAACTGGACAGGAACAGATGGTGTTTTAGATATTTACATGGGTGATAAACTAGTTCAAAGATTTATCAAGATAGATAAGCTCTCTACTGCCCAATCAACAGATGGTAGCACACCAAGAGATTATAGATATGGCTATGGATATCTTGATGAAAATCAAAATTTAAAAGTAGATAAAGGTGAGAAAAAACTTTACTTTGAGATAAGTAATTATTCAACACCTTATATTTTTTATGATAATCCAGTACATTAAATATGGAGATTATAGAGCTTTTTAAACACTTAATAGAAGCAAAAAGTGAAACACCTGATGATGGTGGTTTACTTGATTTTATTGAAAAATATTTTTGGGACTTTACGGCAATTAGAGTAGATAAAGAGGATGTAAAAAATCTTTTTATTTATAAAAAGTTTGGTGAGGGGGAACATCTCTGTTTCGCAGGTCATGTTGATGTTGTACCAGCAGGAGAAGGATGGGATACTGAACCATATAAAGCAGTTCAAAAAGATGGTTTTATCTATGGTCGTGGTGCACAAGATATGAAAAGTGGTGTTGCTGCGTTTACACAAGCTGTCAAAGATGTTAAAAGCTTTGATGGAACTCTCTCTATTTTACTCACTTCTGATGAAGAGGGTGAAGCAACACATGGAACAGTTGAAGTATTAAAATACTTAAAAAAGAACGATATGCTTCCAGATGCTATGGTTGTTGCAGAACCTACTTGTGAAGAAGTCTTTGGAGATGCTATAAAAGTAGGACGAAGAGGTTCTATTAATGGTTACTTAACACTCAAAGGCAAACAAGGTCACGCGGCGTATCCCCAAAAAGCAATCAATCCCATACATCAAATATCCAATATACTTCCAAAGATAGCTGCCATGAACTTAGATGATGGGGATGAGTTTTTTGCACCAAGTAAGTTTGTTATAACGGATATTCGCTCAGGAATGGAAGTGACTAATGTAACACCAAATGAGTTAAAGATGATGTTTAATGTAAGAAATAATACTAAAACAACGCAAGATGAGATAACTGCGTTTATAGCAAAATATTTTGATGGACTTGATTATGAGTTGCGTTTAACACAAGGATCCTATCCATTTGTAACAGATACAGATACAAAGATAGTATCAAACATAGATAGTGCTATAGAAAAAGTGACAGGAATTAAGCCCAAACACTCAACAGCAGGGGGAACAAGTGATGCACGATTTATGGCACCACTTGGTATTAATGTGATAGAATTTGGTGTAAAAAATGATACAATTCACTCTATAAATGAGAGAACAAGTATAAAAGAAGTAGAAGATTTATATAATGTTTTTAAAACTTTAATAGCAGATTGGAAATAAAGGAAACACTAAAATGGAATTTATACAAACACAAGAAGCACCCTCAGCGATAGGACCTTATTCTCAGGCAGTAGTTGTAAATGGGATGGTTTACACTTCAGGGCAGATTGCCTTAACTCCAGAGGGTGGTGATGAGCTTTTAAGTGAAGATGTTGTAGTTCAAGCAGTGCGAGTGATGAAAAACCTTGAAGCAGTACTAAAAGCAGCAGGAAGCTCACTCGACAGTGTTTTAAAAACAACAATCTTTTTAGCTGATATGGATTCGTTTGCAATAGTGAATGAAGTTTATGGAGAAGCTTTTGGCTCTCATAAGCCAGTTCGCTCAACTGTAGCTGTGAAAACTTTACCAAAAAATGCTCTTGTTGAGATAGATGCTATAGCTTTAATTAAAACTTAAAGCTTGTTTAGATACAATTGCGAACTTTTTAGTAGAATTATAAAGAATTAAGGACCGTAAATGTACGCAATTATCAAAAATGGTGGTAAGCAATATAAAGTTCAAGAAGGCGATGTTTTAGAATTAGACAAAATGTCTCTTGAGTCAAAAGCTATTATCGAAATTACAGAAGTTTTAGCAGTAAATGCTGGTGAACTTAAAATGGGAGCTCCTTTTGTAGATGGAGCAATAGTAACAGCTGAAGTTATCAATGAAGGGCGTGATAGAAAAGTAATTACTTTTAAAAAGCGTCGTCGTAAAGATAGTAAAGTTAAGCGTGGTTTCAGAAGAGACTTCACTCGTGTTCGTATCACGAAAATAGCTGCATAAGCTAAAATAAGGAGCAAAGTATGGCACATAAGAAAGGTCAGGGTAGTACACAGAATAATCGTGATTCGGCTGGTAGAAGACTTGGTGTTAAGAAATATGGTGGAGAAGCTGTAATTCCAGGCAACATTATCATTCGTCAGCGTGGAACTAAAGTTCACCCAGGTAAAAATGTTGGTATGGGAAAAGATCATACAATATTTGCACTTGTTGAAGGTACTGTTACATTTGAACGTAAAGATAAAAAACGTCAACAAGTTTCAGTAATACCTGCTGCATAATTCTACATATCTGAGCAATAAGCTCAGATAATTTCTATCTCACAGAGTGATAAACTCTTTCACAATTTAGTAAAAACTTTCAAGATATAGCAAGGAAAAATAATGTTCACAGATAGTGTCGATTTAACAGTTTCATCAGGAAAAGGTGGACAAGGATGTGTAGCATTTCGTCGTGAAAAGTTTGTACTAAATGGTGGTCCAAATGGTGGTGATGGTGGTAAAGGTGGAGATATTTACTTCGTATGTGATAACAATACACACACTCTTTCAAAATTTCAAAAAAGAATGCATATAAAAGCTGATGGGGGTAAACCTGGAGAAGGTTCTCGTATGAGCGGTAAATCAGGCTCTAAAAAAGTTATTATTGTTCCTCCTGGTACGCAAATCCTTGATATGGATACAGGTGAAGTACTCTTTGATATGCTTAAAGATGGACAGGAAGAAAAGTTTATAGAGGGTGGAAAAGGTGGTCTAGGTAACTACCACTTTAGAAGTCCTACAAACCAAAGACCAACTTATGCACAACCCGGTGAAAAAGGTGAAACTAGAGCGATTAAATTAGACTTGAAACTTATCGCAGATATTGGACTAGTAGGTTTCCCAAATGTAGGAAAATCAACACTTATATCTACTGTTTCAAATGCAACACCAGAGATAGCAAATTATGAATTTACAACATTGACACCAAAACTAGGTCAGGTAAATATTGGAGATTATGAGTCATTTGTAATGGCTGATATACCAGGAATTATTGGTGGTGCACATGAAGGTAAAGGTCTTGGAATTCAGTTTTTAAGACATATAGAGAGAACAAAAACACTTTTATATATGGTAGATTTAGCTTCTTATAGAGAACTAAAAGAGCAGATAGAAGTCTTGCAACATGAAATAGCTTCATTTAGTGAGAAGTTAGCTGAATCGAACTATGCTATCGCTTTAACTCGTGTCGATATTGTACCACCAGACGAAATAAATGAGCTTGTAAATGGCTTTTTAGAACTTTTAGGACTTCAAAGCTCAAAAACAAACGAGTTTAACTTCGATAGTGAAATGCCATTTTTTGTACAAGATTCAGCAGATGTTACTTTAGGGTATGATAATAAACTACCTTATTTAGTGGCACCAATTTCTTCAGCGACAAATAAAAATATTGAAGCACTAAAGTATTCTTTATTTAATTTAGTGCAATCAGGAAGAGAGTAGACTCCATGAAACGCATTGTAGTTAAAGTTGGAAGTGCAGTTTTAACGCAAGATGGCGAAATAGCACTAGAGCGTATGCAAGCTCTAGTTGATTTTTTGAGTGAATTAAAAAAAGAAAATGAAGTTATTTTAGTATCTTCAGGTGCAGTTGCTGGTGGATACACGAAGCTTAAGTTAGATAGAACTATCATAGCAAACAAACAAGCATTGGCAGCTATTGGGCAACCTATTTTGATTAAAAAATATGATAGAAAATTCTGCAAACACGATATTATTATCGCACAGGTTTTAGTTACAGCTGGAAATTTTAAACGCAATGAAGAGATTTTAAGAGTAAAAAACAGCATCAATACTCTTATAGAACATGGTGTTATGCCAATTGTAAATGAAAATGATGCGACTGCGACAGACGAACTGGAACTAGGCGATAATGATCAACTTTCTGCTTATATAACAAAACATACAGATTCTGATATGCTGATTATCCTCTCAGATATTGATGCTTATTATGATAGTGATCCAAGAAAAAACGAAAATGCAAAAGTTTTAAAAACTGTTCATAGCATAAACGCAACAGAATTGACGAAGGATGTAAGCCCTCATAATATTTTTGCAACAGGTGGCATAGTGACTAAGTTAAAAGCAGCTTCTTACCTTTTAGATTCAGATATTGATATGTTTTTAGCAAGTGGATTTGATTTGAGTGATGTTAAAAGTTTTGCACTTAAAGAGAAACATAATGGTGGAACACTCTTTACAAAGGTTTCTTTATGAATGTAATTTTTATGGGAACGCCTGAGTATGCACAAAAAATACTTTATAGACTTATCCAAACGCAGGATATAAATGTAGTAGCTGTGTATACACAACCTGATAAACCAGTGGGGCGTAAACGAATAATGACTTCACCTGTTGTTAAAATATTAGCACAGGAACATAATATAGAAGTCTTGCAACCAAATAGATTAAGAGACGAGGAAGTTGTTGCAAAGTTGTTAACGATTCAATGTGATTATATTGTAGTAGCAGCTTATGGGCAGATACTTCCGCTTAGCATTTTAAATCACGCTCCTTGTATTAACTTACATTCATCTATCCTTCCACAGTACCGTGGAGCAAGTCCAATTCAACAAACATTGCTCAATGATGATAAGATTACAGGTGTAACAGCTATGCTAATGGAAGAGGGATTAGACAGTGGAGATATTTTAAAAATCAACACTATGGATGTTCCTAAAGATATGATGCTTGAGACTCTTTTTGATAGTTTAACAGAGATAGCGTCTGAGCTTACCGTAGAAGTTTTACAAAATTTTGACAAATTTACTCCACGCAAACAGATTACAGCAGAAGCTACACACTGTAAAAAGATAAGCAAACAAGATGGTTTAGTAGCGTTTAGTGATGCACATGAAATTTATAGTAAATATCGTGCGTTTACACCATGGCCAGGGATTTATCTGGAAAATGGACTGAAGCTTAAAAAGATTGAACTTGTCGATAAATGTGGACTTGGAAAAAGTGGAGCTATTTTAGAGATAAATAAAGACAATATATTAGTGGCTTGTGACAAGGGTGCAATTCGCATCTACGCACTGCAACCACAATCAAAAAAAGAGATGAGTGTTATCGCTTACATTAACGGTAAAAGATTGAGTATTGACGATACAATATCTTGAGAGTATAGATTCTACTCAAAAAGAGTTAAAAAAACTTCTTAAATCACAAATAGTAAAAGCACCTTATGCTCTGATTGCGAAATTTCAAACAGAAGGTCAGGGGAGTAGAGATAACTCTTGGACAGGTTTAGAAGGCAATCTCTTTTTGTCTTTTTGTATCGCACTTAAAGATTTACCAGCTGACTTGAAACTAGAATCAGCTTCTATCTATTTTGCATATATCCTAAAAGAGACTTTGTGCGATGAAGGTTCTTTAGTTTGGTTGAAATGGCCAAATGATTTTTATATAGATGATTTAAAAATTGGTGGAATGATTACAAGTTTAGTTAATGATACATTAGTTTGTGGAGTAGGGCTAAATTTAATTAAAAATCCAATAGGCTTTGAGAAACTAGACATTATGGTTAGTATAGAAGATTTGTGTAAGAAATATTTTCTAAATCTTGAAAAAAAGATATTATGGAAGCAGATTTTTAGCAAATATAAGTTAGAATTTTACAAGAACCAAAGTTTTTCTACACACATAAATAGTTTAAGAATTTCATTAGATAAAGCCATGCTTAATGATGATGGGTCGATAATGATTAACAATGAGAGGATATATAGTCTAAGATGAGCGAAATAATAGTAATTGCAAACCAAAAGGGTGGTGTTGGTAAAACAACAACTGCTGTAAACTTAGCTGCTTCACTCGCTGTTGCAGAAAAAAAAGTGCTTTTGATAGATGCAGATCCTCAAGCAAATGCAACAACATCTTTGGGATTTCATAGAAATGATTATGAATTTAATATTTATCATGTTCTTATTGGGGCTAAAAAATTAAAAGATATCATTTTAAAATCGGACTTACCTACACTTCATTTAGCACCATCCAATATTGGACTTGTTGGTATTGAAAAAGAGTATTATGATGCTGACAATGCAAAAGGTCGTGAACTTGTTTTAAAAAAAGCGATTGCAAATGTAAAAAAAGATTATGATTATATCATTATCGATTCACCTCCAGCACTAGGACCCATGACTATAAATGCACTCTCAGCATCAAACTCTGTTCTTATTCCTATTCAGTGTGAATTTTTTGCACTAGAAGGCTTGGCACAGCTTTTAAATACTGTAAAATTAGTTCGTAAGTCAATTAATCCAAAATTAACTATTAAAGGTTTTATACCAACGATGTTTAGTTCTCAAAATAATCTTTCAAAACAGGTTTTTGCAGATTTACAACAGCATTTTAAAGGGAAACTTTTTAAAGATAAAGAGAACAAGTATATTGTCGTTCCAAGAAATGTAAAACTTGCAGAATCTCCATCATTTGGTAAACCAGCTATTTTATATGATGTTAAATCAAGTGGGTCAATTGCATATCAAAATTTAGCTCAAGCAATAATGTCATAATGAAAACAAAAGCATTAGGTAGAGGCTTAGATGCCTTGTTTGGTGAAGTCAGTGAAGCCTATGACAATGAGGGTACACAGCATGACAATGTACTGGAAATTTCTTTAAAAGAGATACAGCCAAATCCATATCAACCACGGAAGTCTTTTGATGAAGATTTACTTTATGAGTTATCAGAATCTATAAAAGAAGATGGTCTTATCCAGCCAATAGTTGTTGTTGAAGATGGTTTAGAAGCTTATACTATAATTGCTGGGGAAAGAAGATTTCGTGCTTCAAAATTAGCAAAATTAAAAACAATTCGTGCCATAGTCTTAAATACAGATGAATATACAATGCGTAAGTTTGCTTTGATTGAAAATATTCAAAGAGAAGAGCTTAACGCTATAGAATTGGCCAATGCTTATAGTGAACTCATAAACCATCAAAAAATAACGCAAGAAGAGTTAGCAAGTACAATTCATAAAAGTCGTACGCATATCACAAATACTATAAGACTTTTGCAACTATCATCTAAAACGCAAAAAGCACTTTTGGAAAAAAGAATAAGTGCAGGACATGCCAAAGTTCTTGTTGGATTAGACGAGAAACAGCAACAGCTTATTGTAAACTCTATTATTGGGCAAAAGTTAAGCGTTCGTGAAGTTGAAGCAATGATAAAAAGTATGAAAGTCCCAAAGAAGGAAGTTAAACAAAAACCTATTCAAAAAGAGTATGACTTTTCAAACCTTCAAGAAAAATTTTATGACTTAGGATTCAAATCAAAGATTGCTAAAAATCAACTTGTGATTGAGTTTGAAGATGAATCACAGATAAAAAATATGCTTAAATGGTTTTCCTAAATAGAGACAGTTCTTACAAAATTTAAAATTCTTTTATTTTTTTGCCATACTTTAACTATCCTTTTAATTTAAAAGTAGTATAATCACGCAACTTTTAGGAGGTGCTATGTTAGATATAAACCCGATACTACTTTTGATTACATTTGTTGTATTTCTTTCGCTTATAGCCGTTTTAAACAGTTGGCTCTATAATCCATTATTTAGTTTTATGAATAAACGTGATGAAGATATTAAAAAAGACCTAGATAAAGTAGGTTCTAATGATAACGAAATTGACGAATTGCACACAAAAGCTGAAACAATAATTATGAATGCTAAACTAGATGCTGCGGCCCTAAGAGAAAAAGTTATTGCAGATGCTAAGGAATTGGCGGATAGTAAATTAGAGGCGAAGCGTGCTGAACTTGCGCAAGAATATTTAGAATTTGAGCAGTCACTTGCCCAATCTAAAGAACAGTTAACAAAAGACTTGATGTCAGATGTTCCACTGTTTAAGAAAGCTGTTGAAGCTAAGTTTAATCAAATATAAGGATGTTATGTGAGTAGAATTTTAGTAATCATGCTAATGATATCAACATATGCATTTGCATCTGATGGAGAACATGCAGGGACAGATATTGTTCAAAGAACAGTAAACTTTGTTATCTTTGTAGGTTTGATTTGGTATTTAGTGGCAGAACCAGTAAAAAATTATTTTGTTTCAAGAAGTCAGTCTATTGCTGATGATTTGAAGAGAGTACAAGAGAAGCTAAACGAATCTATCACTTTAAAAAAAGATGCACTAGCAAAGATTTCTGAAGCTGAAAAGTTTGCAGAAGAGTTGGATCAATCTTCAAAAAAAGAGAATAAAATTATTAATGATAAAATGATGTTGCAATGTGATTTTGATTTAGAGGGACTTGTGAAACATCAAGTTTCATTAATTGATTTTGATCAAAGAAATATGGTTCGTTCTGTTGTAGAAGATATAGTAAAAGAGACATTAGAACAGAGTTCTGATACTTTTGATAAAGAAGCTATGGCAAATGTTCTTGTAAAGAAGGTGGCATAGTATGGAAGAGTTAATAGCTAAAAGATACATAAAAGCTTTGAAATTAAATGCTAATTTAGAGTTTATGCAAAATGTCACTACTATTTTTTCTGTGTTAGCAGAATCATTTGCAAATGATAAGTTTGTAAAAATTATTAATAATCCAAGTGTAGATATAAAAGATAAATCAAAACTTTTGTTGGATGCAGTCAAAGAAGCTAAATCTGATAAGGTGAACAATTTTATTAAGTTACTAGTTGAAAACAAACGCATTAATATAATTCCTGCAATTGCAAAAGAATTAAAAAAAGATGTGGCAAAGTCAACTAAAAATTATGAAGGTATTATTTATAGTGATACTGATATTGATACAAAGTTAATAAATGACTTAAGTGCTGGTTTAAGCAAAAAATTTGATTCTAAGATAACTTTAGTATCTGTAAAAAATAATTTTAACGGTATTAAAGTAGATGTAGAAGGTTTGGGCATAGAGATTAATTTTTCTAAAGATAGAATCGATAGTCAAATTATAGAACATATAATTAAAGCAATTTAACTTCAACGAGAGGAGAACATATAGTGGTAGCAAAAATTCAAGCTGATGAAATCAGCTCAATAATTAAAGAGCGTATTGACAACTTTGAACTAAGTGTTGATATCAATGAAACTGGTAAGATTGTTTCTTATGCTGATGGTGTTGCACAAGTTTACGGACTTAGCAATGTTATGGCTGGAGAAATGGTTGAATTCGATGAAGGAACGCAAGGTCTAGTTATGAACCTTGAAGAGAGTGCCGTAGGTGTTGTTATACTTGGTGGTGGAACTCAACTTCGTGAGGGTATGAGTGTTAAGCGTTTGGGAAAACTTCTTAAAGTTCCTGTAGGTGATGCACTTCTTGGTCGTGTTGTAAATGCACTGGGTGAACCAATCGATGGTAAAGGTCCAATTGAAACTTCTGAAACTCGTTTTGTTGAAGAAAAAGCACCTGGAATCATGAACAGAAAATCAGTTCATGAGCCTTTGTCAACTGGTATCAAGGCTATTGATGCACTTGTTCCAATTGGTCGTGGTCAACGTGAGCTTATCATTGGTGACAGACAGACTGGTAAAACTACAGTAGCACTTGATGCAATCATCAACCAAAAAGGTAACGGTGTATCTTGTATATATGTTGCTATTGGTCAAAAAGAATCAACTGTTGCACAAATTGTTCGTCGTTTAGAAGAACATGGTGCAATGGAATATACAATTATTGTATCTGCAACAGCTGCTGAAGCTGCTGCACTTCAATTTTTAGCTCCATATACTGGTGTTGCAATGGGAGAGTACTTCCGTGATAACGCAAGACATGGTCTAATTGTTTATGATGATTTATCTAAGCATGCTGTTGCATACCGTGAAATGTCACTTATTCTTCGTCGTCCTCCAGGTCGTGAAGCATATCCTGGTGATGTTTTTTATATTCATTCTCGTTTACTTGAGCGTGCTGCGAAATTATGTGATGAAGATGGAGCTGGTTCTTTAACTGCTCTTCCTATTATTGAAACACAAGAGGGTGATGTTGCGGCATATATCCCAACGAATGTTATTTCAATTACTGATGGTCAGATTTTCCTAGAGACTGAACTATTTAACTCGGGTGTTCGTCCAGCGATTAATGTTGGTCTTTCTGTGTCTCGTGTTGGTGGTGCTGCTCAGATTAAAGCTACTAAGCAAGTTGCTGGTACTTTAAGACTTGATCTTGCTCAGTATCGTGAACTTCAAGCATTTGCT
>JASFZD010000152.1:0-11906 GCA_045046645.1 Sulfurimonas sp.
TTTCTACTCATCTTCTTACCCTCACTTTTATGCTCTTATTTTAGCTGTTTTTAAATAATATTTTTGAAAAAGTTGTTTGTTTTTTCTGGGGCAGTATATAGCATGACCTAAGAGCTGGGCAAGCTGAACAGGTGTTTAATGAAAAAAACGAGTGCTTAAAATCTTAAGTTTAACTCGGCACTATGGGTCTTAAAAAGGGTTTTTCTACAAATGGCTGTAAAAAAATACTAAAAGTTGTATAAATTGTGGTTCAAAGAGTGTTATTAAAAAAAGTACAATATTCCGAAGAACCTTTTTTAAAAGGCTTAAGTTCTTTTCTGATATTATTAGCCATTATAGAAGTGGCTGATTTTTTATGAATGTTATGTAAATTGTTTGATGATGTATTTATGTATGTTATTAAATCATTGAATAAAACTGATTCTTGTAGATTCTCTGTATTTTTCATTTTGTCACTTCCTTAAAATGTAAACTATATTAACCTTTTATATATATAATTTAACCTAATATAACTTGAAATAGCTTAATATGTAAACCAATATAATAAAATATAAATAAAAGGTAATCCATTATGACAAAAGAAGATTTTGCTAAATCACTTGGAACAACAAGACAAAATTTAAATAAATGGGAAAAAGAAAGACCAGACCTTGTAAGACTAATTAACCAAGGAATGGCACTTGACCAATCAATAGAAGAAACTCGTAAACATTTAGAAAGATTAGAACAAATAAAAGAGAACGCAAGTTCTGGTAAATTTAACTTAAAGGGTAAATAATGGCTATATGTGATAAATGCGGAGAAACATACTATACAAGAGAATGTTTAAAATGTAAGGGAAATATACAAAATAATTCTTATAAAAAAGAAGAAAAATTAAATCTACAAAAAAAGAAACATGCAAACTTTCTAATAAGAACATTAGCATAGATAATAGATACAATAATAATAGCACTACCAATAACACTACTAACAAATGACTATTATGCAGATGTATTAACAGGAATTATAATTATATCACTTTGGACATTTTGGAACGGACAAACACCAGGTAAAAAAATACTTAATTTAAAAATAGTAAGTGAAAAATATGAAAAAATAGACACAAAAACTGCAATAATAAGATACATAGGATACTACATAAATATTTTAACACTTATGACAGGATTTGCAATAATTGCATTTAGAGAAGATAAAAGAGGACTACATGACATCATAGCAAAAACATATGTAATACATACAGATAAAGAAAAAACAAATTTTGAAAATGATACAGCAGATAAGATATTTGCAATAATATCAATTTTATCAGGAATATCTTTAATAATATTTATAATAATCACATATCAAGAAACAAAACTTTTTAATAAAATGATATACGGAACAAATAATACTAAAATTATAAAACAAAAACAAAATCAAATGAAACAACAAAACAAAGCAATGATAAATGAAATGAACAAAATGAATAAGCAAACAACAGAAATGTTTAAAAACTAAACCAAAATATAAAATTTTAAAATAATATGTTTCTAAATTTACTTATATGCAGATTCACGAGTAGTTACATGAACTACTAAAATTAAAAGTCTATCATTATATTTTTTATATATAACTCTGTAAGAACGAAGTTTTAAACGATATAAATCTTCTTTTTGACTTTGCAATTTTTTAATTTTACCTTTTTGCATAAGAGCAATTTCATAATCTGAACTAAAATGTTTTGCAAAATCATTTAAAGAATCACGAATAAATTTTATATCAGTATTGTTTACCTTTCTAAAATCTTTTTTAACACTAGATTTAAAATCAATTTTGTACATCTAAACCTAATTCTTCAAACATTTCATCCATAGAAATTGTAGGTTCATTATCATCAAGTCTTTTTTCTGCTTCTTTTAAATCTATATAATCAAAATACATATCAAGAGCAGAAGCAATTATATGACTTTTTTTCTCATTAAGTTCTTTGGCATAACGAGTTATATCATTATTAAGAGATGTAGGCAATGTTATATTTAATCTTGTAGTATTCATAATGTCACTTCCTTTATGTGTATAATTATACACATTTTATGTGTATGAAGTCAAATTATCAGCATAAGGTTTATTGAATCTTTCCTCGACCATCACTTGAAGAACATTATTACCCCAAAACATCATATTTCGTATTTATTGTAATTTATATTCTATTGGTATTTGAATGCTTAGTTTTTGATTTGGTTTTGGAAATTTTCCAGATAAATTTTTTATTGTTTTTGTAGCTGCTTTACTAAGTATTTCACTATTTGAAGATATAATTTTGACTGCGTTTACACTTCCGTCTTGCAGTATATTAAATTTTAGAATAACTTTTCCTACTATTCCCCTTTTTCTTGCGCGTCTTGGATAGTATAGGTTATCTGATAAGAGTAGTGATATCTTTGCTAGATTGTCATTGATATATTGTTTTTGTTGTATATCTGCAACATTAACTTTTGTGTTGAGAGATTTAGAGCTAGTGTTTAACTCTACTATATTTTCTTGTTCTATTACTTTCGTTTCTAAAACTTCTTCTTCTATTTCTTTTGGTTTTTCTATCTCTTTTTTAATAATAGGAATAACAATAGCTGGCTTTACTTTTGGAGGCGTGACTTTCTTTTTTTTCACTTTTTTTGGAACAATTTTTTTCGGTGGAACTTTTTTCACTGACTTTGTTTTTTTCACTTCCTTGGTTTTCTGGACTCTCTTTTTTGGTATTGTCTCTTCTGGGACACATAAGTTTAAGTTTATACATACTTTTTTTTCTGATTTTTGATGATTAAGATATACAACATACTTGTATGTATAAAAGAATATAAGCAATGCGAGAACATGAACAACTAGAGAAAAGAGAAAAGAGGGGGCGTGGCGTTTGCTCATAGGTTATTTATGCTCGAGTTTTGTAACATAAACGCAGTAATATTTAAATTGCGCGTTTAAATTCAGGGTAGGCTTCAACACCACATTCATTGACATCCATTCCTTCGACTTGTGTATCATCTTCTGCACGAAATTTTGAGACTTTATTGATAAGAAATAAGACAGTGTAAGAGCTTGTAAAAGCAAATACTCCTACAACTAAAACACCTTTGAGTTGCGTCATAAAAGATACATCACTCACAAAAATACCAACTGCTAAAGTTCCCCAGATACCATTAACTAGGTGAACAGATAGTGCTCCAACAGGATCATCAAGTTTAAGCTTGTCAAACATTGGAACTGCAAAAACAACCAAAGCTCCAGCGATAAAACCTATAAGGATTGGTGAATACATGTCATATAAGTCTGGACCTGCCGTGATAGCAACAAGACCACCCAAGGCACCATTTAAAATCATAGTAATATCAAAAAGTTTATATCTTATATACATAATTAAACCTGCAATTAAGGCACCAGCAAGTCCTGCTGTATTTGTGTTCATGATTGTCTTGGCTACTAAATCTGCATTTTCAACAGAGGAGATAGAACCGACACTGCCACCGTTAAATCCAAACCAACCTATCCAGAGAAGAAATGCACCTAAAACAACAAGAGGAATATTTGAAGCAGGTATAACTCTTATCTTGTCATTTACATACCTTCCTTTACGCGAGCCAATTACTAAAATAGCTGCTAAAAGAGCCCATGCTCCTGTTGAGTGTATAACAGTAGAACCAGCTAAATCATGCATATCTGAGATATCTAAAAAAGTGCCAGAGAGAAAATTTACTCCCCAACTTACATTGACTACTAGTGGATAGATTACCCCACCCATCGCAATCGCAAAAATCGCCAAAGGAATGATGCGTACTCTTTCACTAACACCACCACTCATAATGTTGATTGTTTTTCCAACAAATGCCATTTGAAACATAAACGCAGCCCATTTACTCATGCTTTCGTTATCCCAACTACCAAATGCAAGTTTGTATCCTATAAGTAAAAATGCTAATGATGCAACAACATAAATCATCGTGTTAATAGTTAAAACAGAGGTTACATTTTTTGTACGAACGAGACCAGCTTCAAGCATCGCAAAACCTGGAACCATAAAGATTATAAGTACCATAGAAAATAGTGCGAAGAAAGTGTCGATGATATATTTAAAATCAGCTTCTAGCATAAAAAGAGTCCTTTTTTTGATAAAAGGAGTGTAACAAAATATTGATTTGTATAAAATTAAATGATGATATTTGAGGTAATAAATTGTAACTATATGAAATTTCTACTCTAAAGCAAAAGAGACTACTCCCTTTCGCGTTAATAATTAAATAGCTTCTGTATCAGTTTCACCAGTACGGATTCTGACAATACTTTCGATATCGCTTACGAATATTTTACCATCGCCGATTTTACCAGTTCTAGCAGCTTCTACGATTGCAGCAGTGACAGCTTCAACATCTTTTCCATCAACAATCATTTCCATTTTTATCTTTGGTAAAAAATCAACTACATACTCGGCACCACGATATAGTTCACTATGACCTTTTTGACGACCATAGCCTTTTACTTCACTCACTGTCATACCTTCAATACCCATTTCAGCCAATGCATCTTTTACATCTTCTAATTTAAAAGGTTTGATAATTGCTTCTATTTTTTTCATATTTCACTCCAAATATTATGTAAGAGAGATTTAACTCTCTTTTAGTTTTAAAATTGTAACCACTTTTGTAGTTTAAATCAACTCTTTATATGTTCATCACTTTTTCACCATGAATAGTTTCATCAAGACCAATCTCTTCTGTCTCTTCATCAACTCTTCCACCACCAGTAAGTGCTGAAGCGATATAATAAACTACAACTGTACCCACTAAAGTAAATAGACCAACCACTAAGATAGATTCAAGCTGAACCATTACTTGTCCCATTCTATCACCTGTAGCTTTAAGTGGACCATCCCATAATAAATCTTGATCGTTTACAGCTAAGAAACCAGTTGCTAATGCACCCCATGCACCGGCAAGGAAGTGAATACCAAAAGCATCTAATGAATCATCATAACCAAGTTTTTTCTTCAATACAGATACACCAAAGAAAGCAACTGCTGAACCAACAATACCAACTATAAACGCACCAGATACATCAACAAAACCTGCTGCTGGAGTAATCGCAACTAAACCTGCAACTAAACCTGAAACACCACCAAGAAGTGTAGCTTTTTTATATACAAGATACTCTATTAATACCCAAGTAATTGCTGCAACTGCTGGAGCTAAAGCTGTTGTTAGGTAAGCTAAACCAGCAACTGAGTTTGCACCAAATGCTGAACCACCATTGAATCCAAACCAACCAAACCATAGTAGAGCACCACCAAGAGCAGTAAGCATAACACTCATAGGTTTCATCGCAACTTTACCATGTCCTTTTCTCTTACCAACTAAGACAGCAAGAACTAAACCTGCAAGACCACCATTCATATGTACAACTGTACCACCAGCAAAGTCTAAAGCACCTGCATCAAATAAAAGTGCACCATCTCCACCCCATACCATGTGTGTAATAGGAGCGTAAACAACAATTGTCCAGATAGCTACAAATACTAACCATGTAGAAAATTTAATTCGTTCAATAACTGCACCAGAAGCGATGGCTACCGTAATAGCAGCAAAAGTTCCTTGAAAAACAACGAATACATAAGTAGGATAAGTTCCACTTAAATCCTTCCAGCTGATTCCATTTAAGAACATGTTACCAAATCCACCCATTACAGTTTGAACAGATGCAGAGCTTGCTGTTCCAAACGCAACTGAATAACCAGCAACAATCCATGCTACAAACGCAACCATAAATGCCATAAACACCATAGCGTAAGTGTTAAGTACATTTTTACTTCTTGTCATACCACCATAAAACAGTGCTAAACCTGCAGGTGTCATTAGTAATACAAGTGCAGCAGACATCATCATCCATGCAGTATCACCACTATCTAGTTTATCTTCGGCAAATGCTAAAGACGGTAAAAGCGTTAAAGCTAAAAGTAGCCATTTTTTCATTTCTTTTCCTTTGATTTCTCTTTCGAGTTATTTCATGTCAAAAGTATAACAATTAAATAGTGATTTATTATGCTGTAAAGTGATTAATTTTTAATCACTTGCTGATAGTTAAATAATATTTACAAATTAATCGAATAGTTAAAGTTTTATTATGTTTACATGTATATTAAGGGTGGTTTGGATATTATTGACAAATTTTATTTTAATAACAGTAGGGTGTGTTTATGAGCAATTTGCTAAACAATGACAATATACAAACTATAAATATAGAAGAAACTCTCCAGAACTCTTATCTTGATTACTCAATGAGTGTAATTGTAGGTCGTGCTTTACCAGATGTTAGAGATGGTCTAAAACCAGTGCATAGAAGAATACTTTATGCTATGGATAAGCTTAATCTTTCCCATGGTGCTAAGTTTAAAAAATCAGCTCGTATTGTAGGTGATGTTATTGGTCAGTATCACCCACATGGTGATACTGCTGTTTATGACGCACTTGTCCGCATGGCACAAGATTTTTCAATGAGAATGCAATTAGTTGATGGTCAAGGAAACTTTGGTTCTGTTGATGGTGATAGTGCAGCAGCTATGAGATACACAGAAGCTCGTATGACAAAGTATGCAGGTGAATTGCTTAAAGATCTTGAAAAAAACACTGTAAATATGATAGATAACTATGATGGCACTACGAAAGAACCAGATGTAATGCCTACTCGTGTTCCCAACCTTCTTATAAATGGTTCTTCTGGTATCGCTGTTGGTATGGCAACAAATATCCCCCCTCATAACCCTACTGAAATCATGAATGGGCTAAAAGCACTATTGGCAAATCCAGATATTTCTTTAGCAGAAATTATGGAACACATTAAGGCACCAGATTTTCCAACAGGTGGTATTATTTTTGGTAAAAAAGGCATCACTGAAGCTTATGAAAGTGGTCGCGGACGCATCAAAGTTCGTGCAAAAACTCATATTGAACAGAGTGGAAAAAAAGAGATTATCGTTATTGATGAACTGCCTTACCAAGTAAATAAAGCTCGTCTTATTGAAAATATTGCAAACCTTGTTAAAGATAAGATGATAGAGGGTGTTTCACTTATTCGTGATGAGTCAGACCGTGATGGTATGCGTGTTGTTATAGAGCTTAAACGCGATGCTATGAGTGAGATTGTACTAAATAATCTTTTTAAGCAAACGGCTATGCAAAATACATTTGGTATTATCATGCTATCTATACTTAATCAAGAACCTAGAATCTTTGGCATTATAGATATCTTAAAACATTTTATTAACCACCGCAAAACTGTAATTATCCGTCGTACAATTTTTGACCTTGAAAAAGCAAAAGCAAGAGCACATATCTTAGAGGGTCTTAGAAAAGCAATAGACATTATTGATAAAGTAATCAAAACTATCCGTGCTTCAGAAGATGAAGAGGATGCTAAAAACAATCTAGTGTCAGAGTATGACTTTTCTGAGATTCAAGCAGCTAGTATTGTTGCTATGAGACTTGGAAGACTTACTGGCTTACAAATTAAAAAGATTGAAGAGGAATTGGCTGAGTTAGTCAAACTTATCACATACTTAGAATCAATCTTAAAAAGTGAAGATGTTCTTAAGGGAATCATTACTGAGGAGTTTGACGAAGTTTCAGCAACTTACACAGATGAAAGAAGAACTGATATAGAAGATGATTATGATGATATAGACATTGAAGACCTAATCCCTAATGAGCCAATGGTTGTTACTATTACTCACAGAGGTTATATTAAGCGTGTTCCTCTAGCATCTTATGAAAAACAAAAACGAGGTGGTAAAGGTAAAACCGCTGTTACTACCTATGAAGACGATTTCATAGAAAACTTTTTTACTTGTAACACTCATGATACTCTACTTTTTGTAACTGACCGTGGACAACTGCACTGGTTAAAAGTTTATCGTATTCCTGAGGGAAGTCGTACTGCAAAAGGTAAGGCTGTTGTAAACCTTATCAATCTTGTTGCGGATGAAAAAATACAATCAATTATCCCTACTACTGATTTTAGCGAAGAAAAAGGTCTTGTTTTCTTCACCAAAAATGGTGTGGTTAAGCGTACAAATTTAAGTGAATTTAGTAACATTAGAAGTAATGGTGTTAGAGCGATTGTTCTTGATGATGATGATGAGTTAATTACTGCTCAAATCGCAGATCAGAGTATAAAATACCTCTTTATAGTAACGAAACTTGCTCAATGTATCAAGTTTGAGATAGAAAAAACTCGTGAACAGGGTCGTAGTACTCGTGGTGTTAGAGGTATTAAGTTTAAACATGAGGGTGATGAAGTTGTTGATGCAAATATTATTGCTAGTGATGAACAAGAGATACTTGTAGTTGCACAAAAAGGTATTGGCAAACGAACTGATGCTGGTGAATATAGATTGACAAACCGTGGTGGTTCTGGTGTAATAGCTATGAAGATGACTGCAAAAACTGGTAAAAATATTGTTGGTGTTCTTATGGTTGATGAAGCGATGGACATGATGGCACTTACAAAAGCTGGAAAAATGATAAGAGTAGATATGCAAACTATCTCAAAATCAAGTAGAAATACTTCTGGTGTTTATATCGTAAAAGGTGATGAGGTCTCAAGCATCTCTCGTTGTCCTAAGAATGAAGTAGATGATGATGAAAATGAAGCAGAGAGTGATAGTCTAATATTGGAATAGTATTTGCTACTAGTTTAAAATAATTACATAATAAGGTATTGGTTATACCTTTGTTAAGGATAACAAATGAAATATTCACTACTCTTAGTAACTTTACTTAGTTGTGTTGCATGCTCAGCAAATGAGCCAAAGGTTACAAAACAAGTTGCACCAGAAGGTTCAAACATTACTGTTGTTTGCCCAACAGGTAGTTGTACAAAAGCATCAGAAGTTCAAAAAGTTGAAGTTATAAATCCTGTTGCAAAAGCACCAGAAGTTCAAAAAGTTGAGGTTATAAATCCTGTTGCATTAGTGAAAGATCCAGAGCCTAAAAAAGATGAAAATACTTTAGATGAAAATTCTAATATTCGTATTGGAGTTGTTGGGCAAGGTGTTGCACCTATGAACACTTCATCTCCTGCTCAAGCTTATGCTCTTGCTAAAAGAGCTGCAGTTGCAGATGCTTATAGATTGATAGCTGAAAAAGTAAAAGGTGTTCGCATCGAGGGTGATGACCTAATCAAAAATATGATGGTTAAGCGTTCAACTGTTCGTACAACTGTAAGAGCAATGGTTAGAAATGCAAATGTAGTTGAAACAACATTTAAAGATGGTTTATGCGAAGTAGAGATGGAGATAGTGCTTTCTTACGCAGACTTTTCTCACTAATCCTTTTTAGTTCACTTGCATTAAACGCAGGTGAATATCTTATATCATATAGATACATTATAAAAGACGCTGTTCTTTATAATGAAACACTACTTATTTCTAAATCTATGCAAAAATGCAAAGGAACTCCTCAAGATAATTTACTTTTAGAATCTAATGGCTCTACAGATATAGAAAAAATAATATCTAAACATAAAGAAAAGTTTATATCTTTTATACACAAGCTTGGCTTGCATTTAGAGCATAAAGAGAAGAATATAAATTATCAAAATAGTTTTACAACCATACTTACGCTAAAAACAACTTGTTTCAAAGTCGATTTTAATGATAATTTTGCTAAACTTTCACCTTTAAAATAGGGATAAAATAGGACTTTTTGTGAAGATTGCTATAGTTGAAGATGATATCAATATGAGAAAATCTCTTGAGATTGCAATGAGCGATTATAAAGAGTTTGAAATCAAGACTTATAAAAATGCTAAAGATGCTCTCAAAAATCTTGATAATAGTTTTGATTTAGTTATTACAGATATTAACATGCCTGGAATGGATGGGATTGAATTTGTAAAAGAGTTGAATGGCCGTTTTGAAATCATAATCATGACTGGAAACGCAACCTTAACAAGTGCTATAAAGTCTATTCAGCTCGGCGTTAAAGACTTTTTACTTAAACCCTTTGATGTTGATACTTTGGTAGCAGCAATCAAACGCGAAGATCAAGTGCAACAAGTTAAAAAAAGTGTCCCTAAGAGTAAAAAATCTTCAACAGGATTTTTAGGTAAATCTCCAGCACTAAAAAAGGTATTAAATATTGCCGATAAAGCGTGTAAAACGGATGCGAGTATATTATTATTGGGTCAGAGTGGTGTTGGAAAAGAGGTGTTCGCTTCATATATCCATAAAAACTCGCCAAGAGTTAAGAAACCATTTATAGCAATTAACATGGCAGCTATCCCTGAAAATCTGATAGAAAGTGAACTTTTTGGTTTTGAAAAGGGTGCGTTTACAGATGCAAGTGAGGCAAAAGCAGGGCAGTTTGAGTTAGCGAATGGGGGAACACTCTTTCTTGATGAGATAGGAGAGATGCCTTATGGTGTTCAAGCGAAACTACTTCGTGCGCTTCAAGAAAAAGAGGTGCGTCGTTTAGGATCTTCTAAAACGATTAAGATAGATATTAGAGTCATTTCAGCGACTAATGCTAACCTCGATGAGAAGATAAAAAACAGTGAGTTTAGAGAAGATTTGTATTATAGACTTAACACAATTCCACTTTATATTCCTCCACTTAGAGAGAGAAAAGACGAGATTTTAGAAATTGCTCATGCAATGGTTGAACAAAATTGTACTAAGTATGGGTTTGACCTAAAATCATTTTCTCAAGAAGCACAAGATGAGTTAGAAGCTTATGCGTGGCCTGGAAATATTCGTGAGCTTATCTCAGTTGTAGAGAGAGCTGTGATACTAAGTGAAACTCAAGAGATACAAAAAGAAGAACTTTTTTTAGAAAATAGAAGATAATATAGGAGAAAATATGAGTGAAAACAGTAAAAAATATAATGTAGCAGTAGTTGGAGCAAATGGTGCAGTAGGTGAAGAGATACTCTCGGTACTTTCTGAGATAGATTTTCCTCTTAACAAATTAGTGCCCTTAGCAAGTGCAAGAAGTGTTGGCAAGACAGTTGCGTTTAATGGAAAAGAGTTAGATATTATAGAACTTACTGATGATGTGTTTGAAAAAGAAAACATAGAGATTGCTCTGTTTAGTGCAGGTGGAAGTGTTAGTGCTAAATTTGCCCCTTATGCAGTTAAAGCTGGAGCAGTTGTGATAGATAATACTTCTCATTTTCGCATGGATGAAAACACACCTCTTGTTGTCCCTGAAGTAAATCCTGAAGATATTGCCAAATGGAGACAAACTGGAATCATTGCAAATCCAAATTGTTCAACTATTCAGATGGTACAAACACTTAAACCTCTTGATGATGCTTATGATTTAGTTCGTGTTGATGTCGCAACTTATCAAGCAACAAGTGGTGCTGGAAAAACTGCTATGGAAGAACTTGTAAGTCAAATGCAAGACTTTTTTGCCTTTAAACTTGATGAGTCAGAGCATAAAGCATTTAACCAACAAATAGCTCTAAATGTAATCCCTCAAATTGATTCTTTCACTGAAAATGGATACACAAAAGAAGAGATGAAAATGGTAAATGAAACTACTAAGATAATGCATAAAGAGATAGCCCTAAGTGCTACTTGTGTTCGTGTTCCCACTCTTCGTGGTCATGGTGAAGCACTTACTCTTACTTTTGATAGTGAAGTACAAGCAGATGAAGCAAGAGAAGTTTTAAGCAAAGCACCAAATATAGTTATAGTTGATAAACCAGAAGAGGCGCTCTATCCAATGCCTGCAACTTGTGTTGATATGAATGAAACTTTTGTCGGTCGTATAAGAAATGACAATTATTCAAAAAATATGTTACACCTTTTTATCGTTGCAGATAACCTAAGAGTAGGTGCTGCAACAAACGCAGTAAGAATTGCTCAAAAATGGGTTGAA
>JASFZD010000153.1:0-4425 GCA_045046645.1 Sulfurimonas sp.
AGTATATTATACCATAAATAGGTACTTTCGAGAAGGTTTTATCAGCTATTTTTGAGAGATTTTGAAAGTCTTTTGGTGCTGTTTGTGAGGTGCTTACATAAATAGGACTAATTATTGAATCTGCCCAATAGGTACTATTATCTTTTGCTCTGTTTTTTACAACACCTGTCCAAACTTGATCGTTTTTTAATGCTTCCCACATTTCTTTATATATCTGAGAGTCTACATCTGGATGTCTTATAATATTGTGTGCTTTGCCTATTAGCTCTTCTTTTGAGTATTTAGATATTTTGCAAAAGGCTTCTGATACCTCAGTGATTATTCCATTGAGGTCTGTCGATGAAGAAATAATGTGCTTATCCATCAGAGAAAGAGACTCTTTGAGTTTTTTATTTAACTTTTTTATCTCTTTTTTTTGAATTTTTTCTGTCTCGATATGTCTTAATATTGCTAATACTCTTGTTGTAGCACCCTCTGATATATCTGACAATACAATTTCTGTCCAAAAAGTTTCTTTATTGGCTTTTTGATGTACCCATTCAAATCTATGCCCACCTTTTTTAAAACATAGGTCAATCATCTGCTTAGATTTTATAGACGAAGCCATGCCATCTGGTTGAAACTCTGGACTTATCTCTGAGGGAGTTAATTTTAAGAGTTGACTTTTATTTTTATAAGCAAACATCTCAACAGAAGCTTGATTACAATAAACAAAGGCAGAATCTTCTAAAACTAAAATCCCATCTACTGATTTTTCAAAAATAGTTTTGTACATCAACATTAAACCTTTCTAAGATTTGAAATCACCACAAAGATAAGTGAAAACAAAACAGTTACAAATATAATAGCATAACCTGTAGGCAAATCCAAATGATAAGAGCCAAAAAGTGCTAGAGTGACACTCAAAGAGCCAAACAAACACGCAAAAAGAAAAGGATTTATCTTAGCTTGACTTAGTCCTGCAAATGAGGGTGCAATGAGTAGTGAAAACACAACAAGAACTCCTGCTGATTGCACAGAAGAGGTTACAGTTAAGGCGAGCATTGCAAAAAACAGAAACTCTTTTTTCACTCCACTCATTTTTGGATAGATAACAAACATAACAAAGGCGATGCCAGCGTAAAGAAGTAAGCTTTTGTATAAATCATCACTAGAAGTGAAAAGTATGTCTGCGGCACTTAACTTAGAAAAAAGTTCTGTTCCCTCTGCACTTTGTGCTAAGATAAGCATAATAGAAGAGATACCCAAAGCATATAGAAGCCCTATAAAAGCTTCAATTTTTTGTATTTTTTTTGTAGCCCATGTGATAAGCGTTGCTGCTAAAAGTGCAAAAAGTAGCGTCATTGCATTTTGATAATGCCCATCCATAAACGCAACACTCAGAGCCATCCCAATAGCTGCAATTTGCCCAATAGCCAAATCAGTAAAGATAACACCCCTCTTAATAATTTCCAAACCAAAAATAGAGTGGATAAATACTAAAGCTATGGCGAGCACAAAGGCAGGCCATAATAGTTCAACTACTGACATATTCTATGGGCTATCTTGTTATAAAATTCTTGAAGTGTCTTACTACCATCAGCACCTAAATCATGAGGAATGATGACTACTTTAGCATCTGTTTTTTGTGAGATAAAGTCTGCAGTTTTACGCTCATGATAAACATCTTGCATGATAATTTTTATACTGTTATCTCTAAGAGTATTTATAAGTTCTATAGTATGTTTTGAACTCGGTGAGATACCTGGAAGTGGTTCGATATTTCCATAACTTTTAAAGTCATATCTTTTTAAAAAATAGTTAAAAAGTTCATGATACTGCACTATTTTTTTTGATTTACATGTAAGCATTTTTGTATCAAGCTTTTTAAGATAAAGATTCCACTCTTTTGTAAATTTAACTAAGTTTTCTTTATACTCTTTTTCATGTGATGAGTCTATCTCGACCAATTTTTGTGCTATCGTTTTTGCCATAACCAAAACAACATGAGGGTCGCTAGAGTAGTGAGGATTTCCTTGTGCATGAACATCACCAAATGCACGAGATACAGAAGATGGAACATCTATCATATGCACAAAGTGAGACATATCTAAAAAGCCTTTTGCACCGTTTTGAATCTTTGCATTGCCTGCTGCTCTCAAAAGTGGGGGCATCCATCCAAGCTCTAAACCTCCACCATTTATGATTAGTAAATCAGCACGACGAAGTTTCGCAATAAGTGAGGGTTTAGGAACTATGAAATGTGGGTCATATTTTGAACTGCCTAAAACAGTTACCTTTACATTATCTCCACCAATTTTTTTTGCCACTGCACCGAGTGTAGAGTAGCTTGTATCTACATTTATAGAAGCAAACGCTAGTGATGTTAGTAAAACTGTCAGTAATAAAATCTTTTTCATATCTATCTCCTAGTAATCGTGAGCGCCGTGTGCTCCGGCTGCTATATTTAATGTAAACATTATTTCATTGAGTGTTTTTCTCTCATTAGCTATAATCTTTGTTCTATCATAAGAGTAAGAGAGTCTAAATCTTGACATAGGAAAAGGCTTGTACTCTATCATCGCTGTATATTTATCAAGATTACTTGTATCTACTGCATAGGCTGATAAATCAGTATCATTTTTCGTAATTCTATCATAACGAAAACCTGCCGAATAGTTGTTGTTATATTGATAAAGAAGTTCACTGTAAAGCCCTGCTTGTTTGTCAGTAGTAGAGCCCATATCTTTATGACGCTCCAGATATTCACTCTGCCAAATTAAGGCACTGTAACTCCCTAACTGTTCACGAAGTGTCAAATCTACGCCATAAACATCTGTTGGATTTGTAGAGTTATTTTCGCTATTTTTTCCATGTGCAAAACTTACACCACCTAGAATGGATAAATCATCACCAATATCTACACTTGATTTCACATAGCCTACATAAAGATTATTTTCTTCTACATCACCAAAACTTCTATCATTACTACCCTGCATAGCATCAATACCAGCCATAAAATAAGTATCAGTCGGTGCTACCCATTGCAATTGGATACCTGCATCGCTAATGCTATCTGGACCAAAAAGTGCTTTATAAATTATAGGTTGTGCATCAAAATGCCATGAGTGTTGATGCTTTTCATTGATACGCCCAAAAGCACTTTTAAATTTTCCAGCCTTGACTTTAAGACCGTAAGGCAAAGCGCGCGTTCGCACATACGCTTCTTCAATCTCTAAACTAGCAGGATGCAAATGTAAGATAGCAAAAGCATCGAAATAAGGATCAACGCTTGAGCTTAGTGCTAACTCTCCATAGTTAAAATTAAAGCCTCGCTCTTTGTTAAATGGAAGCCCTGCCTTGCCGACGCTCTTTATAAACCCAGGGATTGCAAAATTTGCATATTCTGAATTTTTAACATTACGACCAACTGCAGACATATTTAAAATAAATGCAATATCAGGTAGGTAAGCATTTTGTGAAAAAGAAGCAGAGGTGTTTACAGAAGTAGTGGTTTTTTCTTGCATACTCTTTTGTGTCACTTGCATTTGTGTCTGTTTTTTACTTAAAGCATCAAGTTTTGTTTCTAGTTTTTGCATAATAATTTTTTGTTGTTCTATCTGCTCTCTTAGTGCATCTAAATCTGCGTCCGCAAACAAAGATGAGCATACTAATGCAGAGAGATATATAGTTTTTTTCATTATTGTATCTCCAATATTTTAATAATTTTTATAGTTTTTTATTAATTAGGAGATTTGGGGAGGAGCTCTTGCTTTAAGATAATTGTGAACTGACTCAACATGTGGGATGGTAGATAAAGTAACAACAGATTCACTAAAGAGTTCTAATTTTGTAAGATACTGTACTACATCAGGCGTATCTACATGATCTAAATTTGACTGAACGATACATATTTGGCAGTCATTATACTGTTTCAACTCATTATGGTGATGAAAAACACCCATCAGAGTTGCCAATACAAAAATAATATTGAAATATCTTCTCAAAAATTTACTTATCATATTGAAATTATATCACAATTAAGTTTCTCATAAGCCAATTTACGAATCCAGTCGTTAAACTTAATCTCATGTTTCATACAATAATCTGCAAAAACTTTTAACTCCTCAGGAGTCAACATTAGCTCTACTTCTATAAGTTTTTTGTTCTCACTTTTGAGTTCTTCTATGGTTTTGAACTCGCTCATGATGAACAACTCAACTTGATATTTTTAGATTTTAATGGTGTAGGTTTTGTAAGATACTCCATCCCTTCATGCTCATCAAATGGATTAAGTGCTACTTTTAGCAAGTCATTTACCATTGAAAAATCTTCTCTTTTTGCTAACTCAATCGCTTCTTGTAAAATGTGGTTTTTAAGAATGTACTTTGCATTTACTTTAAGCATTTTTTCTTCTCTCTTATTTTGCGTAAGAATCTCTTTTTC
>JASFZD010000154.1:0-13222 GCA_045046645.1 Sulfurimonas sp.
TAGATGACCTTATCAGGCGAGGACAAAAAGTTGTTGTAACTACCCACCACAAAAGACTTGCAGCACTTATGGCTGACCGTGATGATGTTGAGTTAATGGCTGCTATCTATGACGAAGAGCAAAGAAAGCCAACTTATGAGTTTATGCAAGGAATTATCGGAAAAAGTTACGCTTTTGAGACTGCTAGTCGCTATGGGATAAACAATGCCATAGTAAAAGAAGCAAAAGCAGTTTATGGGGACAACTCAGAAAAACTTTCTTTGCTCATAGAGAGAGGTTCTCAACTTGAGCGAGAGCTAAAACAAAAACACAAAAAAGTTGATAAAAAACTTGAAGATTTGCGTCTAAAAGAACTTGATATAAAAGAGACAAAAGAGGCAAATCTTCGTGAATTAGAAGAACAAAAAGCAGCACTCAAACGAAGTTATGATGTTGCTATATCTCAGGCAAAACATGCAGCAAAAGCAGGAGATACAAAAGCTATTCACCGTGCTATGAATAAGGCAAATAAAACACTTCCTCCAAAACAAGAAGAGCATATCAAACGAGATATAAAATTTAGTATAGGTGATAGTGTGAAGTATCACTCAAGTAGAGGCGTTATAGTTTCTATGAAGGGCGAAAAAGAAGCTATGGTAGAGATGGATGGAATGAAAGTTCGTGTAAAAACGAAACATCTTCGCCATACTCAAAGGCTCAAAGTAAAACCACAAACAGATGTTAAGATTCAAGTAGAAAAAAAAGCAGGTCTTAAGTGTGACCTTCATGGAATGCGTGGGGATGAGGCATGTGATGAACTGGATACTTTTTTAAGCAATGCACTCATTAATGGCTGGGATGAAGTTATTATTTACCATGGCATTGGAACAGGGAAACTCTCTTATGCTGTTAAAAATTTTCTTATCGCACATCCAAGTGTTAAGAAGTTTGAAGATGCTCCACAACACCTTGGTGGTTTTGGTGCAAAGATTGTGACACTTTAATGTCAAAAAAAGTAGCCATTATTGGCGGTGGAGCTTCTGGTCTTTTGTGTGCAATATTTTGTGCAAAAGCATCTCTTAAAGTAGAGGTTTTTGAACAAAATAGCAAATGTGCAAAAAAGATTTTGGTTTCTGGTAATGGTCGATGTAATATCACAAATAAATCTCTCAGTCCAAACGATTTTTTCTCAGATAACCACGGTTTTGTCGATTATGCTCTAGAGAGTTTTGGGTTTGATGAGTTTCAAAAATTTGCCGCATCCATAGGACTTTTACTGAATGTTTTAGATGATGGACGAGTTTATCCTTTAAGCAATGAAGCAAAATCTGTAGCAAATTTACTAGAAGTACATGCTAAAAGTCTTGGCGTAATTTTTCATACTGATACAAAGATTACAGATATCAAAAAAATGGTAGCAAAATATGATAGCATTGTAGTTGCAACAGGTTCTCGTGCTGCTTCTCATCTTGGTGGCAATAATGACGGTGAAGAGTTTGCAAAAGTTTATGGTCATACTATTATACAGGCTTATCCATCGCTTGTACAACTTCACATAGATTCTAAAATCGCTCATAAAATGAGTGGCACAAAACTAAATGCAGAAGTGACATTGTTGATAAATCATAAAAAAGACATCACGATGGAAGGGGATATACTTTTTACTTCTTACGGTATTTCTGGTTTTGCTATTTTAGACATCTCACAAAGAGCTAGTCACTCACTGACACAATTTGAAGCTGTAGATATTTCCATAAACTTACTTCCTGCGTTTAGCATGCAAAAGTTATCAACACACATCACACATCTTGCTTTAAATATGCCTGCATTTACACTACTTGATATCTTAGTTGGCTTAGTCCCCTTAAAAATCGCACACGGAATATTAGAAGATTTAAAAATCGTTCACACGATTAAAGGCGAAGATATCCACATTAAACTAGCAAAAAAAGTTGCAAACGCAATGCTAAACTGGCGTTTTGAAGTTTCTGACACACATGGTTTTCGTCACGCAGAAGTGAGTGGTGGTGGTATAGATACAAAAGAAATAGACCCAAAAACAATGCAATCTCTAAAATGTCATAATTTATACTTTTGTGGAGAAGTCCTCGATGTAGTCGGTAAACGCGGAGGTTATAACTTCTCATGGAGCTGGGCAAGTGGATTTTTGGCTGCGAAAGATATCATTACGAAATAAAAAATTTAAATCTTATAAATTCTTATTATGATATACTCATAAATAAAAAGGCTAAGTAATGTCAACACCACTTATTATAATTATAGTTTTACTCATCGTTTTAATTTTAATGTATAATTCACTTGTTGCTAAAAAAAATCAAGTACAAAACATCTTTGCAAGTGTCGATACACAACTTAAAAAAAGATATGACCTTATACCAAATCTTGTTGCTTCAGTTAGTAAGTATATGGAGCATGAAAAAAGTACACTCGAAGAGATAACGAAACTTCGCGCTGAAGCTAACAAACCAAATATCTCTGATAATCAAAAAATAGCTCTTGATGCAAAAATAACTTCTGCACTTGGTTCTATTATGATTGCAGTTGAGAATTATCCAGACTTAAAAGCAAATGAAAATGTGATGCATCTACAACGCTCTCTTAATGAAATAGAAGAGCAGATAGCTGCTGCAAGACGCGCTTACAACCAAGCTGTAACTGACTACAACAATGCACTCGAGCAGATTCCAACAAACTTTATGGCAAGTATGATGAACTACCAGAAAAAACAGGTATTTGAAATCACAGAGAGTGAAAGAAAAAATGTTAATGTTAAAGAGCTTTTTAACTAAAATATGAAAAGTGCGAGTGAGTTAACAGACTTTTACTATAAAAAGCTTTTTCCTAGTTTAGAAAAACTAGAAGATGATAGAAAACAACTTAAACATAGAATTATAAATATTGGTATTTTATACACTATTGTGTCTATTTTGATTATCTCTGCACTATTTGGAGCTTCAAACAGTGTAGATATACTGCTTTTTAGTCTTGTTTTTTACTTAGCTGTGGGTGGAGGTATATACAAATATCTCGTCAAAGATTATACGAAAGAGTTTAAAAATAAAATTATTTCCCCTCTTATTACGGCACTTGATGAAAATTTGAATTATTTTGAAGAATTGCATGTTCCTGCTGAGTATTTTACTCGTTCAAAAATTTTCACATCAAAACCAGATAGAATTAATGGCAATGATTTTGTAAAAGGAAATGTCAATGGCGTAGAGATACAATTCTCAGACCTCCATGCTCAAAAAAAGCATAAAGACTCAAAAGGGCATACAAGCTGGAGTACCATCTTTCAAGGCTTGTTTATTGTTTCAGATTTCAACAAAAATTTTAAAGGTCAGACGATAGTTCTTCCAGACAGTGCACAAAGTACTTTTGGAAATCTTGTTGGTAATTGGTTGCAAGCTAACAATATGAATAGAAAAAAGCTTGTTAAGATGGATAGTGTTGCGTTTGAGAAAGAGTTTGTTGTTTACTCGTCTGACCAAATAGAAGCGAGATATATACTTTCTCCTGTTCTTATGAGTAAACTTTTAGCCGTTAAAAAACGCTCAAAACATCCTCTCTCTGTATCATTTAGAGGTGGTAATATTTTTATGGCAATAGCATATAACAAAGATCTTTTTGAACCATCTATTTTTCATTCACTTTTAAAGTATAAAATAGCAATGGAATATGTTGGCACGCTTCATCTTGCTATTGGCATCGTTGAAGAGTTAAAACTCAATCAAAAACTTTGGAGTAAACTATGAAAATCAAAACTATCCTTTTGTGCTCAATCCTAGCACTAAACCTTAGTGCTTTAACCATAGGTGAAGTACCAAAACAAGTTACTATAGCTGAAGATAATGGTGGTCTTGTAAAAGATGGAAGTGCTTGGGATTCTGTAACACTCAAAGACAAAGTACTTGTAATGTTTTATGTTGATCCTGATGAAAAAGATTTAAATGATGAATTTTCGCAAACACTTAAGAAAAAAAAATATGATAGGGCAAACTATGGAAGTTTAGCGGTTATAAATCTGGCTGCGACTTGGAAACCAAACTTTATCATCAGTAGTATACTCAAGTCTAAACAAGAAGAGTTTCCAGACACTATCTATGTAAAAGACAAAAATAAAGTCTTAGTCAAAGAGTGGGAAATCGCTGATGACAACTCTGACATTATTATCTTTGCTAAAGATGGAAAAGTTCTTTTTCATAAAGATGGACAAATGCAAGAAGATGATATACAAAATGCCATTAAAATCATAGAAGAGAACCTCTAAATGGATAACGAAACAAACACTTTATCGCTTAGTATAAAGGATCTCTTTACATCCAAGATGCTAAAGTATTCTTTGCTTCCATTTATACTAAGTATGATTACTATGTATGTTCTGTTTTTTTTCATAGCTGGAGTGGGGCTTGATCAACTAGGCTCTATGGATGTAGTTTCGTCGCAAACAACTATAGAAAATGGCATACCACACACAGATAGTTTTACAGCAACACTTGAGGGAACAGCAATTATCAAATTTTTGATGAGTAGTGCTATCACTTCTTGGATTGCATCATTTTTAGTTTATACTATTGGAAGTTTTTTAACACTCTATTTGTCTATCTTTATTGCAATTATTATCATAGGATTTTTAACACCTGTAATACTCAAAGAATTACAAAAACGACACTACCCTGATGTGGAAATGATAGGCTACTCCAATATTTTAGAAGCACTATTTTTACTAATGAAGTGGATGTTTATCATGGTACTGCTCTTTTTGGTACTTATCCCTATTTACTTTATACCATTACTCAACATCATTGCGTTTAACCTGCCTTTATACTACTTTTTTCATAAGATGATGACTTATGATGTAGCATCAACGCTATGTACAAGAGATGAAGCTATAAGAATCAAGTTTTTTCATGCGAGTACACTAAGATTAAAGACACTAGGGCTATATCTCATATCACTTATACCTTTTGTTATCTTTTTTGCATCAGTGTTTTATGTGATTTATCTAGGGCATAGTTATTTTTTAGAAGTTAGAAAGTTAAGAGAAGAAACAAAATAATTATTTTTTAGCTTTCTTTGCTAATTTAGCTTCTGTATCTGCATCAATTTCTTCTATCATCGCCGCACCACATTTACCTGCTCCACATTTCATAATCATTTTTTTCATTGGTTTTTTCGTTGTTGGTTCATCTTTATAAACTGTGTTATATCCTGAAATCTGAATAATAAAAACTGAAAAACCTATCATAATGGTAACGAACAGTGCTGCCCCAATCCAAATTTTTTTTACTGTACTCATCTATCTTCCTCGTATTTAATTTTAATATTATAACAAACTAATCTTCTTCTTTATCCATATCTTGGAGCACCATTTTTCTATATGCTTCATCTTTTGGAACTAAACCCGCTTCATATAAAAACTGAGAAGCCATAAAATTCTGTTTTTTTATCTTATCATACTTTGCGTAACTCAAATATAGTATATCTTTTGCGCGCGTGACTGAAACATAAAAAAGTCGTCTCTCTTCATCAAGACTTCCACCTCTTTGCATGAGTTTACGATTTGGAAATCTTCCATCCATCAAATCTATCACATAAACTTCTTTATACTCTAAACCTTTAGAAGCATGTACACTTAGAAGGTTTACACCCTCCCCTTGTGTTAAGTCTGATGAGCCAAGTATCATCGCGTTTAAAAATCTTTCGTGCTCAGAGTATGGCTTTGAGAGTTCTTCTAAAAGTAACATTTTTCTACTTATACGAGAGAGAGATTCTGTCTTTTGTTTTTCATCTATACTACCATCTTTAAGTGTTGCTCTTTTTGTAGATAAAGCATCCGATATATAAGAGTAAAATGCAGAAGATGCAATCTTTTTCACAATAGTTCGAGGCTTATTAATCCCTTTTAAATCACGATATAAAAGATAAAAATTATGTAAAAATGTTGCTGAATCTTTTGTAAGTTTTGGATGTTTAAGTGCAGGATTTTTCATAAACTTTGCTTCAAATCCTAACTTTGCATATTTTCCAACAGCTCCCAATTCTGCAAAATCATCAAAAAGTCCAAGTTGTGAGTTAAGCTTTCTTTTCTCAAAAGGATTTTTTATACTCTCATCTGGTGCATAAAGACCATAAAACATACTCCCATGCCCTAAAGTTTTAAGTGCGATATACATCTCTTTTGCCATAGCACTACCAATCCCTCGTGCAAATTCAAACACATGAATAAACGCCATCATATCAGCTTCATTTACCAAAAGAGTATACAAGTCTAGTACTGCTTTTACTTCTTTAGAATCAAAAAAGCTTGTTCCACCCTTGCGTTTACAAGGAATATCAAGTTCACGCAGTCCTACTTCTATGCCATCAGCAGAAGAGTTATTGCGAAATATAACTGCTATCTCTTCATTTGGGGTTTGCGTATCTCGTATCATGGCTGCCACTGCATGATACTGGTCAAAGAGTTCATCAAAAGCTAAAAGTTTGGGTGCTTGTGCATCAAAATTACGAGTTACTTCTAACTTTTTAGGATATATTCTTTCATTATGTTCTATCACTTTTGTAGCGAGAGATAGGATGGGTTTTGATGAACGATAGTTTTTTGTTAGGGTATGAACTTTGGCTTCTGGGAATTTCTTTGAAAATGAGCCGATTATACCTATGTCTGCACCATTAAAAGCATAAATACTCTGGTCATAATCTCCAACACAAAAAAGCGATGGAGGGTTCATAGCATCAATTAATGTTCCTTGAAGTGCATTAGTATCCTGATACTCATCAACAAGTACCTCTTTATAACCCAAATCTTCTGTTTTACATATCTCACGAAAGTGTAATAGTAAGTCATTGAAGTTTACAAAACCATACTCTTTTTTTAAAGCTTCAAACTCATCTACTATATCAGCATAGATAAGTGCAAACTGCTCATGCTCTTCATATTTTTCTTTTACCCAATCTTCAAAATTATTAGAAAGTTCTGTGTTTTGATAAAATGAATACAAATCATAAAGATGATTTCCACCATAAGGAGTTACTTCGGCATCTATCTGCATAAAAGAGCGTTTTTCATATACACTACGAAAAAGTGTTTTTAACTCTCTCTGCTGTTTCAAAACTACACGCTTGTCATATTTCTTTAACCATCTGTAACTAACCGCATGAAAGGTTCCAGCGTCTATCTTAGAAGCTACCTCTTTACCAAAAAATTCAGCAACTCTTTGAACCATTTCTGCAGCAGCTTTGTTAGTAAATGTTAAAAGTAAAATCTCTTCTGGCTTTACACTGTTATTTAAAAGATAAGCGATTCTTCCTACTATCGTGGAAGTTTTACCTGTTCCAGCAGAAGCAATGATAAGATTTTCACTAAAAGTAGAAGTAGCAGCAGAGTACTGTTCTTCATTTAAACGCGACAGTGCCATATGTTACCTTTAAGTGCCTGACCATAATTAATGGCATATTTAATGAGAAGAGAAACTATAATATACAAGACAAAAGACCGAAGGAGCTACTAGTAGCTTCAAGGGCTTTTAACGCGGTAGATTGTTGTTTCTCTTCTCACCCGAAGGGCAACATTTAAAAGGCTTATCTTCTGCGTTGAACTTCATTTAACGATGCTCGGCATCGCCAAACAAAGTTCGCCTTGAATCTAAGCCTTTTAAATGTTGTTAAATATGCCATTAATTATGGTCAGGCACTTATAAATTTAAGAGTGTGATTATAGCAATATATTTTTAAGATTGTATTGAATATTCTATATCTTTATTTTTGTTTTTCTGCTAAAATAACTAAGATGTAAAGGAATTTAATTTGAAAGAACACACAAAAGAACACAATAGTATACTAGAAATTATTTCCAATGAAACTAAATCTTCTGTAGACCAGATGTCAATAGTGACACCAAGTGTTTATGCTTCTATATTCTCAAGATTTGCAAACGATCACGACGAACATATTGAAGATGAAGAAGCACTTTCTATTGACCTTTTAAAACAAGAGTGCTCAACTCTCACAAATATGCAAACGCAGACATCTCAAAATATAAATTCACTCAGTGAAACAACTTCTAAAGCCATCAATGCTATCAAAGAAAAAGATGAAAAAGGTCTAAATCTTGTTTTAAAAGAGACACAAATATTAAGACATGAAATAGAAAAATTAAAAGAAGCAGTTTATAAAGATGAACTTACGCGTGTTTACAACAGAAAATGGATGAAAGAGCATTATCTCAATGATACTGCTGATATGTTTACACAATCAGGGACACTAATTATGATTGATTTAAATTATTTCAAAGAAGTTAATGACACTCATGGACATGTTATCGGTGATAAAGTACTTGTGTATATTAGTAATGAACTTAAAAAAATCACTCATAATGTTATCAGATATGGTGGGGATGAGTTTATTCTTATCTTTCCTGAGAAAACATCATTTAAATCTGATATTAATACTATCCAAAAGATGAGAGAATATATTATTAGCAAAAAGCTAAAAGCAAATGAGCATAAATTTACCGTTAGCTTTTCTTATGGTGGGGTAGAGTTTCACCTAGGTGATGACTTAGGTGATACTATTGCTCTTGCTGATAAAAAAATGTATGATGATAAAATTCAAATCAAGAAAAGAGTTACAGGTATTTAATTTACCTATACTCTACCCTATTTCTTCCTTTTTGCTTTGCATCATAAAGGGCGGTGTCACTCCTCTCTATGATTGATTCTACAGAGTCTGTTAGCGTTGCGGATGTCACACCAATACTAATAGTAATCTTTAAATTTTCTCCATTTATTCTAAATACATGATTTTCACATGCTAGTCGAAATCTTTCTGCCAACTTTATAGCACCTGCAATCTTTGCCTCAGGCATAATAACAATAAACTCTTCCCCTCCAAAACGACCAAAAACATCACTGTCTCTAATCACTTCTTTTGTGAGTACACTTAACTCTCTTAATACAAAATCACCTGCTAAATGTCCATAAGTATCATTGACTTTTTTAAAAAAATCAATATCAAACATCATTAGAGAAAACAAACTTTTTTTATTTCGCAGATAAAAGTGTAGATATCTATGTATTTGAGCTTCTATTTCTATTTTATTATACGCACCTGTTAAACCATCTATAGTAGACTTTTTATCGGCATTATCTAAAAGTACATCCCAATATTTACACTCTTGAACAGAGTAGTATATTAACCTATCAACAACTTTTCTGATAACCCAATATTGCTTCTTCTCTAGTACAAATTTTTCAAATAAAGGTAACTTGTCTTCTCCACAATATTTTTGCAACACTTTATCTAAATCATCTACGGAGGTGATTTTAAAATCTTCAAATAACTTCTCAGCATAACTATCTATAATCTCCCCACTTTTAGAATCTATTGTTATCAGTACATTATAAAAGTTTTTTATAACTTCAAAATTCAATTATCTTTACCCAATATTTCGTGCATTGCTTTTTTAGTAGTTGTATAGGTTTTAACATCTCCTAGATTTACATCTAAGTGTGTTAAGCTTTTTGCTATGTTTGCCGTTACTCCAGTAGTATAAGCTTCTGAACCCATAAATTTTATAGCATTATTGAGCTTCATTAGTTGATTTGCCACTTCAGAATTTACATCAAAGATTGCACTTATATCCACAATAACGCTTGAAAAATCATCTTGTTCTAAATGATTTAACACCTTGTCTATGATTTGAAGTACTCTTTGTGAGTCAAGGGTTCCAACGATGGAAACCATAAGCACACCATCCCATATTTCACTTATAGGTGCCTCTCTATCGCTCAACTCCTGAATAGATTCTTCTTGAAATATCTTTTTATGACTCAATAATTTTATAATAAGACCAGAAGTTAAAGCTTCAAAAAACTGTGTAACTAGCTTTACATTTTCTAAGGAAAATAGATTTCGCTGCTCTAGTACTTTTAAAAGAGGAAATTTTAGAAAACATGTGTAAACAGAATCTTGAAAATGAAAAAATTTTTCCTCTCCAATAATCTCTTTTAACTTTTCTAAAAAATGTAGTAATGCTTGAGCTTCATCACTTTTTGGGTTTAAACCTGTTTCGATGCACTCCTCAAAAAAACCTAAAAAATCATCATAATGTCTATACTCATCATCCTTTGCGTCTGCATCAAAATAGACTATCCAATCATTAATCAGCTGATCTGAATCATTTTGGATAATATCTAGTAATGCTACCTTAAATTCTTTGTTCATGTGTTACTCTCCTTTTGCTTATAACTACTATACTCTTATCATCATACATCACAGATGCAAAATGCATCGCACTCAGAGCAATCATTGCTGAGCTTAATTGCTGTGGAAGTAAGGATAATAACTTACTCATTTTATCATGGGCAATACCATCTGTTGCCCCAATCAACTTACTTTCAAATGCAAATGATTTACTATCACTCTTTGAAAATGCTTCTCCAAGTATACCCTCTTTTTGCATATAACTTTCATATTTGTTATTTTTTTTAACCCAAATTGCTATGTTGCCTACACCACACACTTGAATGCTTGATTTTAAAATCTCAAAGACAGACAAAACGACTCCTCTTGACTCTTCGCCTTGTAACATAGTATGCACATTCGTAAAAAAATCATCGGCTACGATACAAGAGAGAGGAGTATCATAAAAATAGGATTTTAATCGTTCTACACTTTTGTTAGCTGCCTTGCCATGACCACTCCCATCTGCTAAGAGTAAAAATCGTCCTTTTTTTGCAATCATATCACCACTTACTCTTTCGCCGATATAAATCTTTTGCAAACTCAAAACTTCTTTAAAAAACTTTCTAGGTTTAAGTAAAACAATTGTTCCATGCAACTCTACAGAAGTAAAAGATGCGATTTCTATGTGATAATAGTCGTGATGGTTCATCTGGTACAAACCAAGACCAAGTGAATTTTGCATTCTTGTCGTCCCATTTTGAACAGCCCAAGTTATATCTTTTATACCATTTCCGTTATCTTTGGAAGCCATAAACATATCTGAATCACTCTCAAAAAAGCAGATACTTCCACCCCCACCATGTTTTAGTAAATTTAAAGAGAGTTCCATAAATGCTAGTAATAAAAAGCTCTCATCAAAATAGTGATTATCTCTTTTTAAAATATTTTTTAGAGTTAATTTTCCATAAATAAGGGTTGCTTTATCTTTGATTTGTATCTCTTGGAGAAGTTTCATAAAAGATATCCTATCTCGTTCTCTATACTTCGACTAACTTTATTACATTTTAAAATATAGGTATATTCAAATTTTATATGAGTATCTTTGTATATTTTATCAGATATTTGTTCAAGTTTATGACTCAAGAAATCACTCCTATTTCCTATATTTAAAACTACAAATTCATCGCCTCTTAATCTAAATAGAAAAAGATCTTTTTGTTCTGGTTCTTTCATACTTGTTCTTGCTCGTAATCTTTTTTTTAGAATAAATCCAATATCTTTGAGTAGATAATCACCTTTTTCTAATCCATATTTTTGATTATAAACCTTAAACTGTTTTATATTGCAGATGATTAATGATACAGTGTATGCATAATCATGACTTTTACGAAGCAGTGCAAGCAAGGCATCTCTATTTAAAAGATTTGTCATACTATCTTTAAAAAAGAAAGTATTTCTTTTCTTCTCTAACTCTTCAAATTCAACATCTTTTATCTTATGGTCTTTGTAGATACCAAGCTTTTTTATAAAAGGAATAAAAACAGCGTATATCTTTGGATCAAACTTAGTGGATTTTTGCATCTTCTCCATTATGGTTAGTGCTTTTTTAAAATCCATGGAAGCTCTATAAATCCTTCCAGTTGTTAAGGCATCAAACACATCAACAACAGATAAAATCCTAGCAAAAAGTGGTATCTCTTCTCCAACTAATCCATCAGGATAACCTCCACCGTTAAAATCCTCATGATGATGTCGGACCGCTTCTCTTAAGTAAGCAAAATTTGGTATCTTTTCTACTATCTTACCGCTGATATCACTATGAAGTTTGATAAGATCATACTCATCAAATTCTAATCGACCTGGCTTTAAAAGAACACTATCAGGTATGCCAATCTTTCCAACATCATGGAGTAAACCAGCAATATATACATCACTACACTCTTTTTTTGATAAACCCATAACAGATGCTAACTCTCTAGCATAGTAAGCTACATGTTCAGAATGTCCTTGCGTATAAGCATCCCTAATTTCTGTTGAATATATAAGAGGTCTGATTTCATATAATTTTTTGTTATCCATTCTTATATAATACAAGATGTCTTCTTAATTTAACATATTTTTTGATATAATCGCGAACTTTTAATTCTAAAATGCAAGGTCATTATATGTCAGACAACAAATACAATCCACAAGAAACAGAAAACAAATATTATAAGATTTGGGAAGATAGAAAGTACTTTGAGATAGATGGTAACAAAGCCATTCAAAAGAATGGAAAAAACTTCTCTATTATGATGCCTCCTCCAAATGTTACAGGTCGTCTGCATATTGGTCATGCACTTACTTTCACACTACAAGATATTATCACTCGTTATAAGCGCATGGATGGATATAAAACACTTTGGCAACCTGGGACTGATCATGCAGGAATTGCAACGCAAAATGTAGTTGAAAAACAACTTTTAGCAGAGGGAACAACAAAAGAAGAGATAGGTCGTGAGGCATTTTTAGAGCGAGCTTGGAAATGGAAAGCAGAATCTGCTGGAATTATGACAGAACAACTTCGTCATATGGGTGTATCTCCTGCATGGGAGAGAGAACGCTTTACAATGGACGAGGGACTTCAAAAGTCTGTAAAGGAAGCTTTTGTAAAACTCTATGATGATGGACTCATCATTCGTGGAAACTACATGGTAAACTGGTGTACACACGATGGCGCACTCTCAGACATAGAAGTTGAGCATGAAGATACTGATGGAAAGTTTTACTATATGACCTATCCATTTGCTGATGGGAGTGGTAGTGTTGAAGTTGCTACTACAAGACCTGAAACTTACTTTGGTGATACAGCAGTTATGGTTCACCCTGATGATGAAAGATACCAGGCGATAGTAGGTAAAAAAATTAGACTTCCGCTCTTAGACAGAGAAGTAACAATCATCGCGGATAAACATGTTGATATGGACTTTGGAACAGGTGTTGTGAAGGTAACACCTGCACATGACCAAAATGATTATGAAGTTGGAAAAAGACATAG